>JAYSWO010000479.1:0-7512 GCA_043717975.1 Ferruginibacter sp.
TATCACCCATTAAAGACTCGCCCGAAAGCTTAAGAAGAATACGTTTGTACTTTGGTAGCATAGATTAAATTTTTGCGAAGATAGAAATTAGAAATTAGATTTTTAGAAATTAGATGCTAGACTTTTTGTTAATAGATGTTAGACTTTTAGATATTACATGCAAGATAAATGCAATTCGCAAACCCGTAACTTAAAAACCCTCAACTCGTAACCTTGACTTTCAACCTTCAACTTTCAACTTTGAACTTCTTTAACATCCACTGCATCCCTCAGCCCACTCCCCAATAAATTAAAAGCCAATACCAATAACATAATAGCAAAACCAGGTATAAGCGCCTGAGCAGCATTGTGTGTAATAATGAGGTTGTAATTTTCTTTTATCATCAATCCCCAACTTGGCTGTGGCGGTTGTACACCAATACCTAAAAAGCTAAGCCCAGCTTCTACAATAATGGCAGTGGCAAAATTACCCGCAGCTATCACCAATACTGGACCAATAATGTTTGGCAAAATATGTTTAAAAATAATTCTAACATCTTTAAACCCTAGAGCCCTAGCGGCTTGTATATATTCCAATTCTTTTACAGCCATTACCTGCCCTCGCACAAGGCGTGCCACACTTACCCAAAGCGTGAGACCGACTGCAATAAATATCTGCCAAAACCCTTTGCCCAGTGCAAGTGTAATAGCAAATACGAGCAATAAAGTAGGAATACTCCATGTTACATTTAAAAACCACATAATAACAGCATCAATTCTGCCTTTATAATACCCTGCAAATGCACCTAGCAAAATACCAATGCTCAGCGAAATAATAACGGCCACCATGCCAACCATCATACTCACCCTTGTACCAATAATAATTCTGCTGAGCATATCTCTGCCAAATGCATCGGTACCTAGCCAATATTTTTTTGTAATGATTTGTGCAGCTATTTTTTCTGGATGATTATTCGTTAGTGCAATAATGCTGTATGATTGTGCTACAGAAGTATCTTCATCTACATATTTATTTACGACAATGTTTTCGCCATTGATGGTATAATTTTTTATTGGTAAAAATGTATTGGTAGATGGTTTGCCAAAAAATAAACTACTAATAAATGATTGCTCCGTTTTATTATTGATAGGAATCTTTAAAAATTGTTGTGTATAACCCAAAGGCTTTGATTGTATCTCCACCGTTTGCAAATCTGCATCTATACTAGCATCTGGCGCAATGATGTATCCAAAAACACAGATAAGTAGGGCCAGCACAATAATGCACAAGCCTACCATCGCCGATTTTTTTCTGCGAAGTTTTTTCCAAATGGTAATCTCCGAATTTTTTGTTTCGCTCATGATTTTTTATTAGCCACGAATGACACGAATCTACACCAATTAAAAACACTAGTGGTCATTCGTTTTATTAGTGGTGAAAAAATTTTTACAACTCCAACAACTTCTTCGTCCTTTCCCTCACTGCTTTACAAAGTGAAACATCTTCAGATAATTTTTGCCCGTACGATGGTATCATTTTCTTTAATTTTGATTGCCATCTGTCACTATCCATTTGCACAGGAAAACATTTTTTCAACACATCTAGCATTACAGAAACCGATGTGGACGCACCAGGCGATGCACCAAGCAATGCGGCAATGGAACCATCACCTGCGGTTACTATTTCAGTGCCAAATTCTAATACACCACCATCTTCCTCATCTTTTTTTATAACCTGTACTCGCTGCCCTGCTATGGCAAGTTCCCAATCTTCTGCTACAGCATTTGGTAAATATTCTTTCAAGGCATTCATTCTATCTTCATCGGATTGTGCTACTTGTTTTATAAGATATTTTGTAAGATCCAAATTGTGCCAACCTGCAGATAGCATTGGATAAATATTGGCAAACTCAATGCTTAAAGGTAAATCCATAAACGACCCTTGTTTTAAAAACTTTGTAGAAAAGCCTGCAAAGGGGCCAAACAACAAAGCTTTTTCTCCGCCTATCATACGTGTGTCCAAATGTGGCACACTCATAGGCGGCGCACCCACACTAGCTTTGCCATACACTTTTGCAGCATGGCGTTCTATTACCGCTTTGTTGTTGCACTTAAGCCACTGCCCACTTATCGGAAATCCACCATAGCCCTCGGCTTCCTCAATATTCGATTTTTCTAGCAGTGGCAATGAACCGCCACCTGCCCCAAGAAAAACAAATGGCGTTACAAATGTTGCCTTTTCATCAGTCACCAAATCTTTTACTTTTATTTGCCATGTGCCATCACTTTCTTTTTCTAAATCCCGTACTTCATGGTTAAGATATAGCGTTACATTTTCTTGCGCTTGTAAGTGTTTTATCAATACCCTTGTGAGTGCACCAAAGTCCACATCGGTACCAATATCTATTTTTGTGGCTGCCACTTCTTCAGTATCATCTCTGCCTTCCATTACCAGCGGCACCCATTCTTTTATTTGTGCTGCATTATCCGAAAATTGCATACCATCAAACAATGCATTTTGCGTAAGTGCTTCGTATCTTTTTTTAAGATAAGTTACATTTTCTTGCCCCCATACAAAACTCATGTGTGGTATATGGTTAATAAAATCTTGTGGGTCTTTAAAATATTTTTGCTCTACCAAATAACTCCAAAACTGTTTGCTCGTTTCAAAATGTGCCGCTATTTTTAACGCTTTAGAAATGTCAATGCTACCATCTTCTTTTTCGGGAGTGTAATTGAGTTCGCAAAATGCCGAATGCCCCGTGCCTGCATTGTTCCATGCGTCGGAGCTTTCTAATGCCACATCGCCTAAACGCTCAAAAATGGCAATGGAAATACTTGGCTCTAATTCTTTTAAAATAACGCCCAATGTGGCACTCATGATACCTGCACCTATTAAAATGATATCTGGATTTTTATTTTCTACCATGTCACAATGTATGATTCATTTTTTAAAATTTATTATGAATATTGTAAAATAAACTAGATTAAAAAATTCAATTGTATTTTAAATTGTGAAGCAGCAATTTTGAGTATATAAGCGTCTTTAGTAAAATAAGCTGTATGAAAATAATTATTTTAATAGGAGTTTTATTAACCCTTTTTTTTAGCCCTGGGTTTCAATGTGGCAGGCAGGAAAATTACCCCCCAATTTGCTCAGGCGGGTTAAAAATGGATACAGTATATACACAAATAAGTATTACAAACAATAATAATCAATATCATATAGGAGATACGATTACATTTTTTTCTAAAGTAAATGATAGTATTAATACAGCCAGCGGAGAATCCTTTATATATGACAGAAAAGTTTTTATGACTAATGTACAACCTTATAGAATTGTAAATAATGCAGGTGAATATATGCTTGCTTATGCAAACGTAGAGTTTAATCCAAGTGTATCAATTGGCTTATATCAAAACTATCCATCTAGTGGTTATACCTACACCTATCAAAGACAAATGCCATATAACACACTACAAGTATCTTTTATTGCAGGAAGGGCGGGTTTGTATGTTTTTTCGATTAATGGTGATATTTATAATTCTTATTCTGCTATAAATAATCCACAGAGAGGGTATGAATATTGCACTAACTATCAAAATGCATTTTCTTTTAATTCTTTAAATCAACATTTAAATTATTGGGATAGTATTGGAGTAACCAATTTATTGCTCCCCAATGCAACATCTAATAATATGATAGCAAAAAGTGGCAAAAATTACAGCTTTATAAAAATTATACCATAGTTTAAAATCAAATGACCAATAATTTCTTGTATCCCTCTTTGGAAATCATTTCCGCACCCATACTTATCAAATGCTCTGTTCTTACTTGGCAATCTATCAAAACATAATTATTTTTTGTACAAAGCCATATCAATGCAGCTTTAGATGCATTGCTAACTTTGCTAAACATGCTTTCGCCACAAAAAATATTGTTTATTTCTAGGCCATATAAACCACCAACGAGTTCGTTGTTGTGCCATACTTCTACACTTTTTGCTACGCCGAGTTTGTGTAAGTTTATATATGCCTTTTGCATATCGTTTGTTATCCATGTGCCATCTTGGTCTTTTCGATTGGTATTGGCACAATGCTGTATTACCTCTTCAAAAACAGTATTGCTGGTAATGGTAAATATTTTTCGGTTTATAACTTGTTGCATGCTTTTGCTTATAAAAATTTTTTGTGGAAATAACACACAACGTTCCTGAGGTGAAAACCATTGTATTGGTTCACCATCGCTATACCAAGGAAAGATGCCACTTTGGTAAGCCAATAAAAGCCGCTCTGTACTTAAGTTTCCGCCTATAGCTAGTAAGCCATCGGGCTCCGCATATGCTGGGTCGGGAAAATAAATATCGGTATCGTGTAGTTGAAAAATCATGACCTCATCCCCGTCTCCCTCATCCCCGCCCCTTCTCCACAAGTGGAGAAGGAGGACTCGAGTCGGATTCAAAATAATTTATTTTTTATAATAAAATTACAATTTCGCAAAGAGTTGTAAGTCCCCCTTCGGGGGATTTAGGGGGCCTATTTAACCTCCCTTTCCTTCCAAGTATATTTTCCAAATTTACCCAACCAACCAGCAATGATGGTATAGCAAATATGAAACGGTTGTAAAAAAGGAAAAAACCACAACATACTTTTCTTACCAAAAAATGATGCAACAGGAAAAAGAAAAAACAATTCTACTACGATCTTTAAAAGAAGCATCCACAACCAGACACCCAACATTGTACATTGAGCATTGAACATTGAATATTGAGCGTTATTAAAAATAGCAACGATTGGAAGTATCAACATCAAAATATTAAAAAAGTACACCAACACAAGTACAGGAAGAATTCTTTTATCATCGTATTTTTCTGCTTTGCTTGCCCATCGTATTCTCTGATTAAAAAATTGTTTAATGGTATTTACAGGTGCTGTTTTTACAATAGCTTCTTTAGATTTTAAAAATAAAACTCGGTCAGGATATTGTTTGTAAATTTTATGCATGAGCAGCATATCATCGCCACTTGCAATATTATCTATACCTGCAAAGCCGCCTACTTCGTAAAATGCAGCTCGCTCGTACGCCAAGTTTGCGCCATTGCACATGGTCATTTGTTTTTTGTGTACTACTGCAGCTGTAATGCCTTGGAGAGTCATAAAGTCTAGGGATTGGAAAAGCCTCACCCCACCCGACCTCACCCTCAACCCCTTCCCTTCTCCACTTCGTGTAGAAGGGTGACTAAACCCGCTACTTTTTGCGTTTTCTTTGTGGGTATGGGTTTCTAACGAAGGGGAAAGTGTTTTTAAGGCATAAGCAGCAAGTAACTTTTCTCCACTGTATGGAGAAGTGTGGCCAAACTCGCTACCTTCTCTATTTTCTTTGTGGGGATTAGCTTTAGAAGAATACAAAGTGTCTATTAAAACTGGTGCTGCAATAAACGCTGGTTTTTTTTCTTCGTAAAAACTTGCAATGGTTTGTAGCCAAGTTGCTGGTAAAAAGCAATCTGCATCGGTGGTAATAATTAGTGTGCCACTGGCTTGTGCTATCGCTACTTCTATGGCTTTCTTTTTGTACGAATTTATTTTATCGGTTACAAAATCTTTTAGCGAAATAAGTTTTACATTATGTGCTGCAAATTTTTTTACAATGTTTGCGCTGTTGTCTTCTGAGTGGTCATCTACTACAATTATTTCAAACAAATGTGCTGGGTAATTATTTTGCAAAATGGATTGTATGCAGTACTCGATGTTTTCTTCTTCGTTTCGGGCTGGGATTATGATGGAGAGTTTTGTTGAATGGTTGATTGGTTGATTGGTTGATTGGTTGATTGAAGGGATTGAAGTAAATGCAAATCGGTAATAGATTATGAGTGTTGTGTAAAGTATTAAAAAGATGATTGATATGATGAAAAGAAGTTGCATTATTTAGTTTAAAGTAATTCCAAAAAAGTGAACATGAAAGCTTGAATGAAAAAGTTGTCAAGCTGAGCTTGTCGAAGCTGGGGCTATTACTTTGGAAGTAGCTATCTAGATTCACCCGACTTCGACAAGCTCAGTCTGACAATATAATTATCAAACTGATAAACGAAGATATTTTTTATTAAGTAAATAAGATTATGAATTTGGGTTTCAGATTGCATAATAAAAGATGAAATATGGTATAACGATGAAGTGAGTGACACAACGGTGATGCCCATAGCTGTGTTTTTGTTTGGACAATGACGCAGTCGTTGTTGAAAACAATCACTTTATAATTTAACAAAAATAAAATTTTGAAATTTAAAATCATTGTTTATCTTCACATAGTTGTTTAAACAACTATATGCCCAACAACCAATTTAAAAAAAGCGAATTATACAGTTTTATAACTGGTAAAGCAAGTACGGCTATTGCACGACGCCTGCAAAAGAATTTTAAACTAGCAGGCGTGGATATTACGATTGAGCAATGGAGTGTGTTGTATCATTTGTGGAAAGAAGATGGCTTGAGCCAACAACAATTGTGTGATGCAACGTTTAGAGATAAGCCTAGCATTACAAGATTGGTAGATAATTTAGAAAAATTGGGGCTCGTAAAACGTATGGCAGATAAAACGGATAGGAGAGTGAATAAAGTTTTTACAACTTCCGAGGCACAAAAATTGCAGGAGTTGAGTATGGAAGTGGCTAATCAAACATTGAATGAGGCTTTGGTGGGCGTAACAAATGGGCAGATTGAAATTGCGAAGGAGGTGTTGAATATGGTGTATGAGAATTTGAGCAGCTAAATCGTTACTCGTTTGGCGTTACTAGTTTGGTGTTTTTAAAATTGGGATTTAATTAATAACTATAAATTTTTAGATAACGAGAAACGGCTAAACGAGAAACGGCATTAGAAAATAATAAAAATAATAAATCATGAATACTACAACAACTACAACATTAAAAGGTGGCGAATTCTTAATCAAAGAAAGCAACGCTTTTGAAACCTTTACGCCAGAAGATTTTAACGAAGAGCAACTAATGGTTAAAGATATGTGCATACAATTTTTGCACTCAGAAGTTTTGCCCGTAGTTGATAGAATAGACAAACTGGAGCCCGGTCTTATGCCGTCGCTTATGGAAAAAGCAGGCGAACAGGGGCTTTTAGGTGCATCTACGCCTGAAGAGTTTGGTGGCTTGGGCAAAGATTTTATTACTTCTACTTTGGTAAATGAAGGCCTTGGTGGTGGCTTTAGTTTTAGCGTGGCCATAGCCGCTCACACTGGAATTGGTACATTGCCTATTTTATATTTTGGTACAGATGAACAAAAGAAAAAATACATTCCAAAGCTTACAAGTGGAGAATGGAAAGGTTCTTATGGCCTTACTGAACCGAATAGCGGTAGCGATGCATTGAGTGCAAAAACAACGGCTGTTCTTTCTGAAGATGGTAAACATTATATTTTGAATGGACAAAAATGCTGGATTACCAATGGAGGTTTTGCAGATGTATATACTGTGTTTGCAAAAATAGATGGTGAAAAGTTTACAGGGTTTATTGTAGAACGTGGCA
>JAYSWO010000480.1:0-7510 GCA_043717975.1 Ferruginibacter sp.
CATAAAAATTTCTAAATTCAACTACTTTATCAGTAGCTGTATTCATATATACGCTAGCTCCGAAATTTCCGAAGAAACTTCCACTACCTCCTGCTGAAAACAAATAACCCGCTACAATTTCACCATTTATTGATTGTCTCACGTCAAAAGAATTAGGCCCTGTAGTTACCAAATGGTATTCTCTAAAAGGAGCAACGGCAGGATAACTAGCTACAAATGTAGCATTGGTTACATCCCTAAATGTACCTGTAACCGTATAAATACCGTCATACTTATTTTTTAGATTAAATTCTAAGAAAAGACTTTTTAGGTTGTTTGCAATTACGTATCCATTATCAACGCTTACAATCTTAAAACCCAAACCATAAGATTTATTCAAATCTAAAGGAACTGTACTTGGTATTTTAATATCAATATGACCTCTATCGCTACCAGCTGGTATTACAAGATCTAATGAAGACAAAGAATAATAAAGTGGGTCAAATGGTAAAATATTAGTCCCATTGTCTAAGTTATATTGTGTTAACAAAGTAGGGTCTAAGGCTAATTTAACATTAACATTAGTTTTCACAGCTTCGCCTGTTTCAGAAATTACAACAACAGCATTAGAAACTGTTTGTAATGATGCGGAAACAGCATCAAGCCCAAAAGTGTTTTTCTCATTTAAGGCTAAGGGGAAAGATATAGCTTTTCCGATTCCACCAGGGTCTTTAATCCCATATTCGTAGTTATCAAATCCTTTATCTTTTAAACAAGAGCTGAGGATGGTGATTATTGCAAGAGAAGAAAAAAATATTTTTTTCATAACAACTATTTTTTTAATTAATTAATTAATTTAAATCCCAGAATATTTTAGAAGAAAAAATGTTTATGTTTCCTTGTGATCCAACATTTGCTGGATTGTATAAATATTCATTTTGTGGATAAGGATACCTAATTGGAATTTCAGTTTTTGTATTATTTGGCGAAACGGAAATTTGAGGTATTTCAATAAATCCATCGGTAGTAACACCATATCTAAAATGCTTAACATTTGCAGAATAATCTACCCTACGATAATCTGTCCAAACTTCAAATGGTGCTATTGCATTTAAAGCAAACCACTTTTGGCTTATAATTGTGAACAATCCACCAATAGGTGTATTTGGAACACCAGAACTAGCAGCAGGTAATGGTAGTGTTACACTATAATCAACATCTGGATATCCTGCATTAAAAGAGAGATAAGATGCAACCGAACCTGTAGCACCAACTGCTCTATGAGATTCAGCTATTCCTAATTCCATAGTAGTTTTAGCATTTCCAGAAAGAAAACCTCTATGTATAGCCTCAGCCTGAAGAAATTGGCATTCTGCAGAAGTCAAAATAAATTGTGGTTTATCATTGCCTCTGTAAACACCTTCTCCAATACCAGCAAGATTAGCTGCAGAATTAATTGTAAGAGATGGAGCACCATAATCTACTCCAACAAAACCTAATCCACCTGCAGAGTAGAAACGACCTTCACGAGAATCTCCATTACCATCGTACATTAAAATTCCAGCTCTGTTTGCCTTGTAGTATTGATTATTAGCTGTAACAGTATTAGCAACATCTCTCACATATGAATTAAAGAAAGGATTTGGTTTGTCTGATCTGTAACCTGGGTTAACCTCAGCATCACTTCCTGTAGCCATAAAACCATAACCATTAGCAGCTATTTTAGCAATTTCTGCAGAAATATTAAAACCTGGCACTACAGATTCTGGTACAGCTGTAGGTGGCGCAGGGTTAAGAACAGGAGTAACAGGGCCAAACTTAACTCCACCATTCATTAGATGTACAAGAAGGCGAAGTTTTAAAGTATTTGCAAATCTACCCCACTTTGGTTTTAAGCCATCAATGTTTGCAGATGATATTGCTAAGGTAGGTGTACCAAACATTATATCATCGTTTACAATATTTTTATTTGCTCCAGATACAGAGTTTGCCGCATTTTTTATTAGTGCTATCCCTTCATCTATTTGCAAAAGTAAATCTTTATAAATATCCGCCCCTTTATCATACTTAGGCGTAACGTTTGCGTTAGCTTTTAAAGATTCAGAATAAGGAACATTTCCATAAATGTCTACCAGTATAGCATAATTATGAGCTTTCATAATTTTAGCAATACCTGTATAGAAATCTGCTCCTTGAATTTCAGCTTTCTTTCTCATTGTTTCATAATCAAACAAATTGTCGTATAAAGCGTTCCATACCGACCCAACTGGACCAGCAGTGGTGGTAACATTATATGACTCTTCATCAGAGTTTGGTGCATAAGTTCCAGATCTAGACCAATAGCTTAGATAATTTTGCAAAGGACCCCATTGTAAAGCTACTATTCTTCCTGTATTATTTAATGCAGAAGGTAGTATTACACCATATGAGATAGTATTCTCTGTGGGCGTATTGGGGTTTTTATTAATGTCGAAAGCAGATTTTTTACAGCTAACGATTACCATCGTAGCAATAAAAAATAACACAACGGACAATTTTATATTTTTCAATTTCATAACTTGTATATTATATTTTTAGAAATTTAAAGTAATATTTGCTCCAAATATTCTGGTAGGAGGAATGTTTCCAATAGTATTTACACCTTGTGCATTTCCGGTAGTGTTAGCAAATTCAGGATCAGTCCACTCATTGGTTTTTGGCAACCACATCAAAAGGTTTCTTCCACTAAATGAAACTGATGCACCTTTAATTACTTTAGAATCAGAGAATGCCGAACGTGGGAAAGTGTAAGTAAGAGCAACCTCTCTCAATTTCCAAAATGCAGCACTGCTTAAATAATTAGCATCCACACCGGTATTAATATTCTGACTCCAGAAATTATAACCTCCTGTAGTTAAAACATTTGTATTTGGAATTAATTTTCCGCTACCATCATCTACAACTGAATTAGGGAATATAAATCTTTTACGGCCATTTTGACCACTTCTGTAAGATAACCCTGTAAAATCTAAATCACCACCTATATCACTCAATATTTGATTACCACCTCTATAATCAGCCGTAACACTTAGGCTTAAGTTGCCATATGTAGCATTTAAAGACATACCTAACAAATCTGTAGGAGTTGTACGACCAAACTGTTGAACAGTGTTATTCGCTGTCGGTAGTCCATCAGAGCCGATAATTACTCGTCCTTGAGCGTCTTTAACATAATCAGTTAATTTAAAAACATTTGCAGGTGAACCCTTTATGATAAAGTTTGCATTTCCAATACCAAGTTCATCTACTCCGTCAATCAAACTATTTACTTTGTTGTTTTGCTTAGCATAATTTGCCTTGAAATCTACATTCAATTTACCTAACTTAAAAAGAGGTGTTAATTTCAAATCAAATTCTAACCCTTCGTTAGTAAAATCAGCTGCATTTAATAAAGCTTGTGGAAAACCTGTTGAAGCAGAATAATTAACTGTAATAATTTGATCTGTGTTTCTTTGAGTGTATGCATTAACTTCTATATTCACTCTGTTTTTGAAGAAACCTAGTTCCAATCCAATTTCTTTGTTTACAACAAACTCAGGTCTGTAACTATCTCTACGAAGTACGTTGTTTGCAGTAAAACCAATTAACGTACCATAAGGGAAACCAGAACCTTGTGTAAATGTATTCTCTAAACTGTAAGCTCCAAGATTTACGTTACCTGTTCTTGAGATAGCGGAATGTAATTTAATAAAAGAAACTGTTTTATTATCCCTCAAACTTGGAATAGCTTGTGATAAAACCAAAGAAACATTGGCTCCAGGATAGAAAAAACCTATATCCTTGGCCTTAAAATTATTTGGATTAGATAATCTACTATCCATATCGTAACTACCGGTAACTTCCCCAAATACCCAATCATTGTAACCCAATGCTACTTTTCCAAAAAATCTTTGTAAACGAGTTTTAGTATCATTTTGATTAACATTTGGTTCACCTTTCCTTGAAGCAATGTTTAATACTTCAGGTATACCAAGATTTGAACTAGATAAACCTATACCTTGAGAAATCGATTCTCTGTAAGATTGACCTGCTAATACATCCAACTTAAACCTTTTAAAAGATTTTTGTAATGACGCAAAAAATTCAGAATTTAATCTTGTAGAGTAAGATGAATTATCAATAACTTGAGCAGCAATATCTCCACTACCAGCAATATTCTTACCATTGCCTTTTGAAAAAGGACTATATGTAAAATTTTCACTAGTACTTTTCCCTGAAGCATTTGTAAATGTACCTCCAAGTCTATACGTTAGGTTTATTATAGGAGACAATTTATAATCTAATTGTACATTACCTAATACATCATTACTTCTACCTCTATCTCTAAAATTATCGACTGTAAAATATGGATTTCTATAATAATCATTGTAATAACCATCAGGACTAGAGAAGTAATCATTTCTCCAATCTTTAAAATCGGTAATTGGCACATTTACTGGTGTATTAATCACATTCCAGTAAGGTAAAAAATCTCTACCATTACCAAATTGTCCTCCAGCGTTTACATTATACTTTTGCTGAACATAATTAACGGTAAATGAAGCATTTAGTTTATTTGTTAGTTCTTTGTTTGCCGACATTCTCAAACTTATTCTTTTGTTTTCATCTTTAGGCAATATACCTTGAATATCTACATGTTGTACACTAAGATAAAAATCTTTAGCAGCAAAAGATAAATCTGACTGATTAGTTACTCCTGTATTAAAGAAATTTCTTTTTTCATTTGGCCTAGCTATGTAAGTAGACATTAATTTTTCACCATTTGGTCCATCTCTTCCCAGTTGACGCATAGAACCGTCAAAAGCATCTCCATATCCTTGGTTTTCAATAGGATCATATATACCATCTCCATAAGCATCCACAGCAGATCCATTACCAAATTGTGTTTGAAACTTTGGCAAAAATGCCACTTTTTCAAACTGCACTGTATGACTCAATGTTACATTAGTAACTCCTTTAGTACCTTTTTTTGTAGTAACAACAAGCGCACCATTTACCCCATCTGGTCCATAAATGGCAGTAGATGAAGAAGATTTAAGGGTTGTTACATCTATTATATCATTTGGATTGATAGAAGATAAAAAACCAAGGTTAACGGGAACACCATCCAATATAAGCATTGGTTGGTTATTACCAGTTAAAGACCTTGAGCCTCTAATTGTTAACCTAGTATCGGCAAATACACCACTGTTGGTTGTAGTTACGTTTAAACCAGACACTTTACCAGTAAGTCCATTTTGAAGATTAACTGGTCTTGCTACTACTATGTCTTTACCCCTTGTAGTTACAGCTGTACCGCCAAATTCATCTTTGTTTCTTCTACCACCAAGACCTCCAGTAGATATTACTGTTACAGCCTCAATGTTTTTTATTTTACGCTCTAAAACAATGGTATAATTATTGTCGCCCGTAATCGTAATTGTTTTTTCTGTGTAATTCAAACTAGTAACGGATAAATTATCTCCATTCTTAGTTTTTACAGAAAATACACCATCTCCTGTGGCCGAACTTCCGGAATTACTTCCATTAATTCTGATAGATGCATTTGGAACTGTGTTTCCTTCAACGTCAATTATTTTCCCGGTCACTACCCGGCTTTGTGAAAATGCCAATGCCCCTGTGAGCATAAACACCACAAATAGTGATAAGATTCTTGTCATGAGTTAAAAATTAATAATTAATGAAACGTAAAAATAGGGATTATTTTTTAACATAAAAATTTTGTTAAATAAAAATTCCCCTTCTGTTATTATAGAATATGACAGCCACTTTTTATATTCCGCTGCGTAAAGGTTAAAATAAGTTAAAATTTATACAAAGCCTGTAGCTTTACTTCTGTGCGATGATTGCCATTTATCTCATCTAAACCAGAGCCAATCAATGTTTTGTTAACATATACATATTGAGCCACCCTGCCCCAAAGCGATATTTTTTTATTTATATCATAATTTACATTAATGTAGTATCGATAACCCTTGTCGTAAAATACTGGAATAGAAAAACTGTACAATACATCATTCTCGTAAGCATAGAGACGGCTATTATACCCATCGGTTTCGAAATATTGTAAGCGCATATTGGCAGAAAAAGGTTTTAAAATGGGCTTATATATTACATCTACATACAGTAAAAAGCCATTTTCAGCTGCTGCGCCCTTTTTATCAAACCATACGGTTTCTACCCTGCTTCTAAGGCTACATTCAGCATTTACTTTATAAGAAAACTGTGTACGCCAATATTGCTTAGGCTGTGGTGTTACAGGGCTTAACGTAAGATCTTTAGGATTATAATTAATTGATTTTGATTCAAATTTGAATCTGCTATATATTTCAAAAATTTTATTCGGTTTATAATCTAATTGTACTACGTAATCTGAACCTGTAGTTGGTGCATTAACTCTAAACCTTAGCCAAGGAAATCTATAAAAATCTGCATATGCATCTATACGCCAAGCATTGGTTGGACGAATGGTAATACCTGAAAATAGGCCTTTTTCATTACTAGGCGTAGAACTTTCGGTAAATGCATTGCTGTAAAGCGATTGATAACCTTTTGAAATATTGCGATATACAAAACTCATATCCACATTATTGGCTACACTAAGCAATAATCCATTTATGGTAGCAGGGTATTTTTTATTTGTAGTGGCTACTTCTCCAAAAAAATGTAAATTGTTATAGGTATAGCTATAATCAACACTATAATTACCAAAACTTTTACCTGTAAGTGCATATAAGTTGTATGGGTCTGTTGACTTTTGTAATGGATATTTTAAACTGTATTGAATGCCATTTATACCAACATGTACGTTTTTAAATTTATAAGACAAATTACCACCAAAAGCTAGCTGGCTTTGTATGCCCTTGTCTGCAGATTCACTCTTTGTTCTATGAAAGCCAGATGTTTGAAAAGACGTTACAAAATCATCTTGTGTTTGCGTGGTATCTGCAGCATCAAAATTGGCATCTACTTTTTTATAAGATGCAAATACAGTGGCTTGCCATTTATTTTTTGCTAGCGTTATTCCGGCACCTCTATGAAAAAATATTTCTCCAGCAGAGTTGTATGGACGCAATACATCTGCTTCTCTTTTTGTGGATAATACATCTGGGCCTTTTTTAAATGCGAGGCTCATCCATTGCGTTAAGCCTTGGCCAAGGTTTACGGTATAATCACCAATTGCCAACGATTTAATGATGCCAATATTTCTTGCAAACAGATGTGCAGAATAAAAATCGAAACCTTGTTTTTGTGTGCCTTTGAAAAATTGTTCTCCAGCATCTTTTTCGCCTACAACACCGTACTGTAAAAGGTTTTTGTATAGATAACGATAGCGTAGAAATAATCTTTGTTGCGAACCAGGGTAATAATTTTTGCCAGCACTAGGGTCTATTTGAAACCCCTTTGATTTTTCTAGTATTTGTGTAGCTCTTATCAATATGGAATGCTCACCACCCTTTAGTCTATCGCCAATTGAAGAAATAAAATCAGG
>JAYSWO010000049.1:0-15614 GCA_043717975.1 Ferruginibacter sp.
TCATGGGGAGAAAATTGAAACGGCGTTTGCTCCGAAAGGAGCTTTATTGCACTCAATTAAATTCCTAATAAATTTCCTTAAGTTAACGACTATGGTGAGACACGAACCTTGGCGATGAAGCACGGACCTTGGCAATACATTTTATTATTTAAAAATATAACAAATGAAAGTAGCAAATATTTTAGAAACAATTGGCAACACACCACATGTAAAAATAAACCGTTTATTTCCTGATAATATACATGTGTATTCGAAATTAGAAAGGGCAAATCCTGGGGGAAGTATAAAAGATAGAATTGCATTGGCCATGATAGAGGATGCGGAAGAGAAAGGTATTCTAAACAAAGACAGTATTATTATAGAACCTACATCTGGCAATACAGGTATAGGTTTGGCCATGGTAGCAGCTGTAAAGGGCTATAAAATCATATTGGTAATGCCAGAGAGTATGAGCATAGAACGCAGAAAACTCATGAGCGTTTACGGTGCAAGTTTTGAATTGACGCCACGTGAAAAAGGTATGAAAGGCGCTATCGAAAAAGCAAAAGAATTGGTAGAAGCTACACCAAATGCTTGGATGCCACAACAATTTGAAAACCCTGCTAATATTGATATTCATATAAAAACTACTGCTGAAGAAATTCTAAAAGATTTTCCTGAAGGGATCGATTTTTTGATTACAGGTGTAGGTACAGGTGGGCATATTACTGGTGTAGCAGAAGTATTGAAAAAGCATTTTCCTGCTATTAAAGTATTTGCAGTAGAGCCTGAGTTGTCGCCAGTAATTAGCGGTGGTAGCCCTGCTCCGCATCCATTGCAAGGTATTGGCGCAGGGTTTATACCTGGCAATTTGCATACCGATATTTTAGATGGCGTTATACAAGTCGGTAAAGATGAAGCATTTGATTTTGCCATTCGTTCAGCAAAAGAGGAGGGTATTTTTCAAGGCATATCAAGTGGTGCTACTATGGCGGCATTGGCTAAAAAATTACCCGAAATACCTGTTGGTAGTACTGTACTTATTTTTAACTACGATACAGGTGAAAGGTACTTGAGTATTGAGGGATTGTTTTAATAAATCATAATAAAATGTTAAATGGCGGGTGTAAAATACTCGCCATTTTTTGTTCATGATACATTTTTCATTTTCAAATTTACCTACCTTGCAGCCGTGAAAAAAAGAAATAATAGCTTATCAATCGTAGTTTTAATAGCAGCTGCTTTATTGTTGTTTTTTGTAAAGAAAAACCAGCGTGGCAGCAATACCAATATTAGAGATAGGGTAACGGTGGAAAATGCTACCGATGCATATACACAACTACGTGGAGGCAATAAAACCATTTCATATAGCAGGCATGCAAAATGCAGAATGGAATGCAGACATATTGATGAGAGTGAGGTGAAAGAAATATTGCAAACAGGAGAAATAAATCATGGTAAACAGCAAGAAAGCGAAAAAGGTGTAACTTACCCACTCGAAGGCACCACACACGATGGGCAGCATGTGCGTATTGTGTTTGCGCCTCATGAAAATAATATTACCGTTGTAACGGCTATAGATTTAGATAAGGATTGGCCTTGTGGAGATTGTAAGTAATGAAGGGTTGAATGTTGTTGAATATTGTTGAAAGTTGAAAGTTCACTGCAAACCTATAAGGTTTTATTTGGTACCTTTAATTTTAATGAAGCTTTATAAAACCTTATAGGTTTTATCTGAGATTTCAAAATAAAGGCTAAAGTTTAAAGTTGTAATAAAATTGTAATTATTATGAGTGGTTATTTTATAAAAATAATAATACCAAATTGCATCCATGAAATGAGCTAAAGTATTAATTTTAATAAGAAACAGTGTTTATTGGCGATTTACATGTGACAAAAATGAGAATAAAAATGCACACATGAAGTTAAAATCATTATTGGCAAAACCTTTTGCCAACTACATATTTAAGCAGATTAAAAAAGGAATAGGCACTGCGGTAGAAGATCAGGATAAAATTTTTGCAAGCATCATAAAATCTGCTGGTAAAACAGTTTTTGGGCAAGACCATTCTTTTGACGAAATAAAAACCCACGAAGATTATTGCAAGCTGGTACCCATAAGAGATTACGAAGCCTTTAAACCATACATAGAAAAAATAAAAGAAGGTAAGCATAATATTTTATGGAAAGGGCAACCCATTTATTTTGCTAAAACAAGTGGTACTACAAGTGGTGTAAAATATATTCCTATTACAAAAGATTCTATTCACAACCATATAAACACTGCACGAAACGCATTGCTTTGCTACATGGTAGAAAGTGGTAATACAAAATATGCAGATGGTAAAATGATTTTCTTAAGTGGCTCACCAGAGCTTGAAAGGGTAGGAGGTATACCTACAGGGCGTTTGAGCGGCATTGTAAACCATCATGTTCCTAAATATTTACGAGGCAATCAGTTGCCATCTTTTGAAACAAATTGTATAGAAGAATGGGAAGAAAAACTGGAGAAGATAGTAGATGAAACCATTAATGAAGATATGACACTCATTAGCGGCATACCACCTTGGGTGCAAATGTATTTTGATAAGCTACAAGAAAGAACAGGAAAAAAGATAAGCGAAATTTTTCCAAATTTTTCTGTGATGGTGCAAGGTGGTGTAAACTACGAACCATATAAAGCCAAATTGGTAGAGAGTATTGGCAGACCAATAGATACAATAGAATTGTTTCCTGCAAGTGAAGGTTTTTTTGCGTTTCAAGATAGCCAAACGGAAAAAGGCATGTTGTTAAATAGCAATAGTGGAATATTTTTTGAATTTGTACCTGTGGATGAATTGCAAAATGAAAGCCCGAAAAGATTAAGACTAAAAGATGTAGTTGTTGGAGAAAATTATGCCCTAATAGTAAGCAGTAACGCAGGTTTGTGGGCATATAATATTGGAGACACCGTAAAATTTGTTTCTATAAACCCATATAGAATTATAGTAAGTGGACGAACCAAACATTTTATTTCTGCATTTGGTGAGCATGTAATTGTAGAAGAAGCAGAAGCTGCCATTTTAAAAGCTACACAAGAAGATAATATTTTAATAAACGAGTTTACAGTAGCACCTTATGTATCGTCTGATGCAGGTAAAAGCTACCACGAATGGTTTATAGAATTTGAAAATGCCCCAGAAAATTTGCAAAGCTTTGCAAAAAAATTAGATGATAACCTAAGAGCAAAAAATGTTTATTACGATGATCTTGTAAAAGGAAATATTTTGCAAGAATTAAAAATAACGGCAGTACCGCCAAACGGATTTAAAAATTACATGAAAAGTATTGGAAAACTTGGCGGGCAGAATAAAGTACCCAAATTGAGTAATGATAGAAAGATTGCAGATGCTTTATTACAAGCATAAAGATGAGTTAATATTAAAAATACATCTATAATCCTTTTTTTATTTTCACTTATCTTTACCCCTAATAATTAATATTGAATGCAGAAAAAACGCATCGCCATTTTTGGTTCTACTGGCTCTATTGGTACGCAAGCACTAGATGTAATACGTACCCATACGGATATGCTAGAGGTAGAAATTTTAACAGCACAAACCAATTATCAATTACTGATAAAGCAAGCGTTGGAATTTACCCCTAATGCAGTGGTAATAGGGGATGAAAAAAGATTTGCAGAAGTAAAAGATGCATTGGCAAATACAGATATAAAGGTTTTTGCAGGCGAAAAAGCGTTGGAAGAAGTAGCCGATTTTGATACCTATGATGTAATGCTTACCGCTATTGTAGGTTTTGCAGGTTTGCGCCCTACACTAATGGGGGTAAAAAAGGGGAAAGTAATTGCTTTAGCTAATAAAGAAACCTTGGTAGTAGCGGGTGATATTGTTATGAAAGAAGCCATGCAATACCGATCACCAATAATACCCGTGGACAGTGAACATTCTGCTATTTTTCAATGTTTGGTGGGCGAAACAAGAAACCCAATTGAGAAAATTATTCTTACAGCAAGTGGTGGACCTTTTCTTGGTAAAAAACCTAATTTTCTAGTAAATGTAAAGCGTGACCATGCCTTGCAGCATCCCAATTGGAACATGGGTGCAAAAATATCTATTGACTCTGCAACCCTTATGAACAAAGGGCTTGAGATGATAGAAGCCAAATGGTTGTTTAATTTAAAACCGGAACAAATTGAAGTGGTAGTACATCCACAAAGCATTATCCACAGCATGATACAGTTTGAAGACGGAAGCATAAAAGCACAAATGGGCTTACCAGATATGAAATTACCCATCCAATATGCTTTGGGTTTCCCTGACAGATTAAAAAACGATTTTCCAAGATTTAGTTTTAAAAAATATCCATCATTAACTTTTGAAGAGCCTGATTATAAAACGTTTAGAAATCTAGGTCTATCGATTGAAGCACTAAAAGCGGGTGGAAATAAACCCTGCGTGCTCAATGCTGCTAATGAAATAGCCGTTTGGGCATTTTTGCAAAACAGAATTGGTTTTTTAGATATTACCGCCGTAGTCGAAAAAACAATGGCAAATATTGCATTTATAGAAAAACCAACTTTAGACGAATATTTTGAAACCGACGGTGAGGCACGTAACTTCGCCGCTTCGGTGATGAAGATGTGATGAAAAGGTTACGAGTTATGGGTTATTTGGTTACGGGTTATTAAACTCGCAACCCTAAACTATTAAACCCGCAACCAAATTTTAAACAATTAAACAACATAGCAATTTACATAAATGGAACTTTTAGCAATCAATTGGAGCAGCGTGGGTTTAAAAGTGGCGCAATTACTTTTATCTCTTTCCATATTAGTTATACTTCACGAATTTGGACATTACATAACTGCAAAATGGTTTAAATGTAGGGTAGAAAAATTTTATCTTTTCTTTGATCCATGGTTTTCTATTTTTAAAAAGAAAGTAGGTGATACAGAATATGGTATTGGATGGCTTCCACTTGGCGGTTATGTAAAAATATCTGGCATGGTAGATGAGAGCATGGATAAAGAACAAATGAAGCAGCCTGCACAGCCATGGGAGTTTCGTAGCAAACCAGCTTGGCAGCGTTTAATCATCATGCTGGGTGGTGTTACGGTAAATGTATTGTTGGCATTTATTATTTATGCAGGAGTTTTGTTTGTATGGGGGCAAGATAAAATACCCAATTCATCCCTTAAAAATGGGGTATGGGTTACTGACTCATTAATGTACAATATTGGCGTACGTAATGGAGATAAAATTGTATCAGTAAATAAAAAAGAAGTAAAATATTTTGACGATGTAGCAAAAAAAGTACTTCTCAGTGGTGGTGGTATTATTACAATAGATCGTGCGGGGAAAAATGAAGATTTAATTATTCCTGACAGTCTTATCGGCATGTTGGTGGAAAAGAAAAAATCAAAATCTCCGTTGTTCGTTCAAAGAATACCAGCTATCATTGGGGAATTTGATAAAAATGATTCCAGTAATGCCAAAAAGGCCGGGTTACAATATTGGGATAAAATTGTAAAAGTTGATTCTACTCCAGTTGAATTTTTAGATGAAGCAGCAGTATGTTTTGATGCGAAGAAAAATGGTACGGCAATGTTGACGGTAGATAGAAAAGGAACTCTTGTTCAAATGCTAGTTAAAATAAATGAAGATGGTAAAATAAATCCTACAGTGCTTGAAACACAGCAGTACGATAGCCTTGGTATTTTAAAGATTGAACATACAGATTATAGTTTTTTTGCTGCCTTTCCCGCTGGTGTAAAATTGGCGTTTACTAGCCTTGCAGATTATTATCAGCAATTTAAACTCATGCTTACACCATCTACTGGTACGTATAAGGCCATGGGAGGTTTTAAAGGTATGGGAAATGCCTTTAGTGGCAATGAATGGGATTGGAGAGCCTTTTGGATGATAACAGCCTTTTTCTCAATAGCGCTTGCTTTTATGAATTTATTACCAATACCTGCACTTGATGGTGGGCATGTAATGTTTACATTATACGAAATGATAACAGGGCGTAAACCAAACGAAAAGTTTTTAGAGTATGCACAAATTGCTGGAATGATTATTTTATTGGCATTGATGTTATTTGCAAATGGTAATGATTGGCTTGGTTGGGGAAGAGGGAAATAGTTGAAAGTTGAAGGTTGAAAGTTCAAAGTTTTTTAACTCGAACCTGCTTTATAGATTTAGAGAGCTATCATTTCAATGGCAAAGTTGTAATGTAAGTACCCAAAAACCCGTAACTCATAAACCCGTAATTCTTTTTCATGCGTACATTTTCTAAAATAGTTTTCATTTGTAATATCTGTTTTATAATATCAGCCATTTTGCGTTTAGTAGAACTTTCTATGAGGAAAAATGGAAATAATAATGCGGCTATACCGTTGCCAGCAGTAGAGGGAAGCATAGTTGTACTGGGATTTATAGCTATATTCGTTAATGGTTTTTTTCTTTTGTATGTTTTGGTAAATAAACTAAAACAACAGCAAATAAATGTGTCAAAATATTTACTATGGTTTAATATAGTACTCTTACCTGTTGAAATTTGGTACTTCTTTTTTTCGAGTAATATTGTTTAAGCAACACTTTAAATTATTGGTTGATGATAACTTCTATTTTAAAAGACAAGCCCACCAAATTATTTTTAGTCATTACTGCTTTTTTTGTAGCCAATGCGCTCATAGCAGAGTGTATAGGTGGTAAAATATTTTCTTTAGAAAAATTATTGGGCGCTACGCCTTTCAACTTTTCTTTGTTGGGAGAAAGCGGCCTTTCCTTAAGCCTTACTTGCGGCGTACTACTATGGCCATTGGAGTTTATAATGACAGATATTGTAAACGAATATTATGGGCCTAAAGCTGTTCGTAGAATTTCATACATAGCCGTTGCACTTATTGCCTATGCTTTTTTAATGTTTTATATGGCTATGAGTGTGCCAGGTGCAGATTTTTGGTATGGCACGGGTTTACAAGATGGCGTACCCGATATGGGAAAAGCCTTTAACTCCGTTTTTGGGCAAGGCATGTGGATTATTGTGGGAAGTATCGTGGCATTTTTGGTTGCACAAATTGTTGATGTGATGGTTTTTCACAAAATAAAAAAAGCTACCGGCGAAAAAAAAGTTTGGCTACGTGCTACAGGCTCTACGGTTGTTTCACAATTGGTAGATAGTTTTATCGTTTTGTTTATTGCTTTTTATATTGGCAAAGATTGGACTTTCCAAAAAGTGCTAGCCATTGCTATGGTTAATTATGCATACAAATTTACAGTTGCTATTATTCTTACTCCACTTATTTACTTTCTCGAAAACAGGTTTGACAAATACCTTGGTAAAGAAACGGCTCATCAAATGAAACAAGCTGCCATGGGTGTAGAAAATGTATAAATGATGTAGCCTCATTTTTCAACCAAATGGAAATGCCGGATTAAAAAAAACTAAAAATTATCTTTTAAACCCTACATACAGCCTGCAAGGTTTCTGGTGTACGTTGTTCTAAAATAATATTTTTACCTTTTGTTAGTTTTTCAATACTTGCCTCATCATAGTGCCTAATGGTTAGCAACGATAAATCACGTTCTACGTCCACATCAAACAAAAGAGACGCCTGAGCAGCAATCTCAGCCGTTTTTTCTGCATGCCCATCAAAACAACACACAAAAGATATGGCTGTATTTTGTGTAAGGTTGGGCTGCAGTTTTACTGCATTAAAAATTTTATGCAATTGCCCAAGCGCTTTTCCTTCCATAAAAGAAAAATCTTTGGAGCGGAAATGAATCAATACTTGCTGGCTTTTTAAAACAATAATAGGAGGTAGGTTTGTTGCTTTATCGCCGTTTATAATGGTGCCAGGTAAGCTTGTATCTAAAAAGCTCTTTACAAATAACGGTATGTTTTTATTTTGTAAAGGCTTTATCGTTTTTGGGTGAATAACCTGTGCACCATAATAGGCCATTTCTATAACTTCAGTATAATTCAGTAATGGAATATTTACCGCATCTTTAAATTTATTAGGGTCCGCATTCATTACCGCAGGTACATCTTTCCAAATGGTAAGCCTTTCAGCATTTAAAATATTGGCAAAAATGGCGGCGGAGTAGTCACTGCCTTCACGACCCAAAGTGGTACTTTCATTTTCGTCTGTAGCACCTATAAAACCTTGCGTAAGCACCACATCGTTTGTAGCAAACAAGGGTAGGATTTCTGTATTTATTTTACCAGTTGTAAAATCAAAATCTACTGCCGCATCTCTAAAATTATTATCTGTTCTAAAGATATCCCTTACATCCATCCATTGTGCAGCTACTTTTTGCTCTGCCAAATAATGGGCTACAATGCAAGTGCTAAATAACTCTCCGCAGCATACAATTTGATCGTAATAATAATCGTATTGGCGCACGGGTTTATCGTGCAGCATCCATTCTATTTCTGTAAAGAAATTTTTTAGTTGGTCTTCAGCCGCTTTCCAATTGGTAACCAACAAATATTTTACCACTTCTAGGTGATTGGCTTTTACTTGCTCAAACAACAATAAGGCATCATCTTTTCTACCATCAAAATAGGCTTCTGCAATTTTTTCCAATGCATTCGTTGTTTTACCCATAGCCGAAATAACCACGAGTAGCTTTTGTGAAGCATTGTCTTTAATGATGTTAGCCGTATTTTTTATACGCTCAATATTGTTTATAGATGCCCCACCGAATTTGAAAACGAACATACTTTGAATTAAGATTTGAGATTGTAGATTTAAGATTAATTTTAATTCGTTGATGTTTTCAACGATTATTGCGAATTTAATGGCTAAGTACCAATTTTTAAAATCTATTATAACGCCAGTTTCTTAAATTCAAATAACTAGTCATGCCTTTTTACAAAATTATATTTACTTTGCATACCTCAAACGATTGCAGAAAAGTATAAACCCAACTTTGAACATTTAACCTTGAACCTTCAACTAAGTTATGGCTACAAATAGAAACATCCTCACCCTCGATGAATTTACAATACAAGAAATGCGGGCTTTTCCGCAAGCTACAGGAGAGCTAGCAAGCCTTTTGAGAGATATTGGCTTGGCAGGTAAACGTATAAACATAGAAGTAAACCGTGCAGGCTTGGTAGATATTTTGGGCGATGATGGCAGTACCAATGTGCAAGGCGAAGAAGTAAAAAAACTAGATGTGTTTGCAAACGACCAACTGATGGGTGTTTTACGCCACGGTATTTCTTGCGCAGGAATTGGCAGCGAAGAGCTAGATGATGTGGTGGTGTTTGATGATGAGATAAGTAACAAATCTAAATACGTGTGTTTGTTTGACCCCTTAGATGGTAGTAGTAATATAGATGTAAACGTAAGTATAGGCACTATTTTTAGTGTGTATAGGCGTGTAAGTGAGCTGGGTAAACCTGCTACAAAAGCCGATTTTTTACAACCAGGCAATAGGCAAGTGGCCGCAGGATATATTGTGTATGGTTCTTCTACCATGCTCGTATACGCTACAAAGCGTGGCGTAAATGGTTTTACGCTCGATCAATCTATTGGTGAATACTTACTAAGCCACCCTAATATTACATGCCCCGAAATTGGCAAAATGTACAGCGTGAACCATGGCAACTTTTTTGTGTTTGAGCAGGGGGTAAAAGAATACATAACGGCTTGCCAAAAAAAGGACGCAACTACGGGCGGCCCATATACACAGCGTTATATAGGCAGTATGGTAAGCGATGTGCATCGCAATCTTATACGTGGCGGTATATTTTTGTACCCAACCACCACCAACAAACCAAAAGGGAAACTACGATTGTTGTACGAGTGCAACCCCTTTGCATATATTGTAGAAAAAGCTGGCGGCAAAGCTACCAATGGCATCATCAATATTTTAGATGTAATACCTACCGAATTGCATGAACGTTCTGCATTGTATATTGGTAGTGTGAAGATGATGGAGGAGCTGGAGGGGTACATGAACGCCATAAAGAAATAAGAACTTAAAACTTGGTCATTGAGTATTGAAAATTGATTATTGAATATTTTCTTTTTGGAGCATGAGCTGAAAACTAATAGTGAACTTTTGTACCACGCTATTCGCTGCAAGTCCTCGCCCTCGTACCTCGGGCTGTGGGCTTTTCGCTTCTATCGTGGCTATGTTGAGCAGAAGAACTTTTTTCAGCTTTTATTATGCAATCACATAACTACATCTATAAAACCTACTTTTTCCTTTAACCAAGAAATTATTATATTTGTTCAATAATAAAATATGAAATTAAAAAGCTTACATATAGATTCTTATAGGCATTTAGAAAATCTAGATTTCGATTTTACATACCCCGAAGGGCATGAAAAAGCTGGTAAGCCATTGGAAAAAATTTGCATTATTGGTCAGAGTGCTACGGGGAAGACGAGTTTGTTGGAGTTGGTGAGGGATGCGTATTTATTTTTAAAGGATTTAGAAATTATAGAAGGTAAATACATTTTTAATAGTCATATTTTCTTTGATTTAAATAATAAACTAGAATTTTCAACTGAAGATGGCATTTTAAGATTGATGGAGAAAGGGGTTTATAAAAATGATAATTATTACCCTTATCCTGAAAGAAACACAAGCGGAACTGTAGGACATTTAATTAAGGATGAGTTAAAATTAATTTATTTAAGTTCAGAAATTATCTCCAAAGTTGCGATTGATACTTTAAATCAAAACCCTTTAAATATTTTTAATTCTATCCAATTTATGAGGGATACGTTGGAAGCTTCGATTGATGAAGAAAAAAATTATCTTTATGAATTTATACAAACAAGCGATGAAAAAATTTGGGTGTCGCTTTTAAATAAAATACTAAATTATAGAAAGCGATTTACACAAATGGCTGCTCAACTTATAAATAAAGGAGCTATTGGTGATATTAACAAGCTGAACAAAGAATATGCTAAATGGTCTAACGAAAATGAAAATCCTTTAATTTCCTTTTCAAATAACTTCAATCCAATTTTAAATAAGCTAAATTTAGAAATTGATTTAGTAAATACAGAATATACAATTCCAATCAAATCAAAATTACATGATGATGTAATTCCTATTTCAAGTTTAAGTACTGGAACAAAAAGTTTACTACTTTCTATGTTTCCTGTATATGAACTAGATACAAAAGATGCAATTATTTTATTAGACGAACCCGAGCGTTCTTTATTCCCCGATATGCAAATAGACCTAATTTCGCATTATCAAAACCTAGCACCCAAAGCCCAATTTGTAGTAGCTACTCATTCACCCTTTATTGCTGCTGCTTTTGAGCCAGAAGAAAGATTTATTTTATACTTTGATGATAAAGGAAAAGTGGCAGTAAGAAGAGGAGAATCGCCAATTGGAGATGACCCGAATGATATGCTGAGCAATGATTTTAATGTAGATTATTATAATCAATTTGGCAAAGCTGCGCATAAAAAATATCTAGATTTAAAAAGGGAAGTAGCACAAGAAACCAAACCCGAAAGAAAAAAAGAACTGATTGTTGAATTAGCCGAGCTAGGTGATAAATATAATTTTTAATGAGAAGAGCGGTTAAGAATCCTGAGTCAGAAATATTAAAGCAAGCGTTGAAATACATCTCCAATAATTCTGCGAACAATAAAAAAATTGCAGATATTTTATTTGCCGAACAAAAAATGTTTTGCACTTATACAGATGAATACATAAGTAGGACAGATGCAAAAGATATAGAGCATTTTAATTCAACACTTAAAGATACCGACCAAGATAATTACAACAATTGGTTTATTGTAAAGCACCAATGGAATAAAGAAAAATCTTACAAATGGGAAAATTTTCAACCAGTTCTTCACCCCACTGCAATTGATTTTGAAGCAAGAGTAGAATATTTTATGGGAGATTATTTTGCAAAATCAAAAGAAGATGTAGAAGCCTTAAACCTTATATCTTTATTAAAATTAGACGATGCACATTTAGCTGAGAAAAGAAAGAAATATATAAAACGTAGAAAAGAACATATTGAACTTTCAAAAATGAATGCAACTTCTTATTTTGAAGAGCTCATTTCAGAAGAACCTTTTCATGTACATTATTTACGTGCTATAAAAGCAGAATTTGGTATTGATATTTGGGAGATGTTGCAATAAGAGAATTAAGCTATGGAAGAAAGATTTTTACAATATTTATTGTACACTGTTCTTATAGATGTACGAGCACGAACTTCTGAGAATGGTGATAATGTAAGTTTTAATTTGTGTAATCTTTTGCATAATGTGCCTATCAGTCTTGCAAATGGTACAAATGCAAAAGAAGTTTATCAGGTTTTTCTTGAAAAAATTGAATTAGAAGGATTACAAGATTGGATTAAAGTTAGACAAGAAGAATTCTACTCACGTTTTCCCAAAGAAAATCTATGACTAAATTTTCAGTAAACTGCTGTAAAGATTAAATATAATTTAGAATAATTTACTCATGCATCTCGAAACTCCACACCTCACCATCATCCCACTCACCCAACAACAATTAGCAAATTACTCCACCCCTGATTTTTTTCTAGAAAATAGTTTAGGTGTAAATACCATTATACGAATAGTACCCGAGTTTTTAGCCAATGTCATCAACAATAAAATATTACCATCTGTAAGCGACACTTCTAAAAACCCATTGTATTATACCTTTTGGACAATCATATCAAAACAAGAAAATATAATGGTGGCAGATCTATGCTTTAAAGGAGAACCAAACGACAATGGCGAAATAGAAATTGGTTATGGTACATATCCCTCTTTTGAAGGAAAAGGTTTTATGACAGAAGCCGTGGGAGTAATGGTTAGGTGGGCATTTGCACAGCCAAATGTACAAGCAGTAACTGCACAAACGGACCCCACTAATATTGCATCACAAAAAATTTTGAAAAAAAATAGTTTTGTGCAGTGCGGGCAAACAACGGAAAATATTTTATGGCGAATTGATAAATAAAAATAACTTAAAATGTGTTTTCGGTATTAAAATAGGATGTAGTGTATTTTTTGTACAAACTTACTTTTTAGTAATAATGAAGTTTTTCAAACAAATTTCCTTTTAAATTTCTCCGAATCTGTTTACGATTTAAATAAAATTATCAAAACTTTGCAAACCATATCCTAACATGTGTATTTTTCATTGTATAAATCATTAATTTTATCCCTAAATTATTCCAATGGTTGAGATATTAATTATTGATGATGAAAAAGCTATTCGAAAAACCCTTTCGGAAATTTTAAGTTTTGAAGGGTATAAAATTGATGAAGCTGCTGATGGTGAAGAAGGTTTGAAAAAATTTTCTCAAAAAAATTATGATATTGTACTATGCGATATCAAAATGCCGAAGCTTGATGGCATAGAGTTTTTAGAAAAAGCGAGAGAAATAAATCAGGATATACCCGTAATAATGATAAGTGGCCATGGCAACATTGATACCGCTGTGGATGCTGTAAAAAAAGGGGCTTTCGATTATATTAGCAAACCACCAGATTTAAATAGATTGCTCATTACGCTCCGCAATGCTACAGACCGTACTAAGCTAAGTGCAGAAACCAAAGTACTAAAACGCAAAGTAAACAAAACTATAGAAATGGTAGGAGAGAGCCCTGCCATTAGCAAAATAAAACACACCATCGAAAAGGTGGCACCTACAGACGCACGTGTGCTTATTACAGGTGAAAATGGTGTAGGAAAAGAATTGGTAGCTCGCTGGATACATGAAAAAAGCAACAGAAACACAGGACCATTGGTAGAAGTAAATTGCGCAGCTATACCAAGCGAACTAATAGAAAGTGAATTGTTTGGACATGAAAAAGGGTCGTTTACCTCTGCTATAAAACAACGCATAGGTAAATTTGAACAGGCAAATGGAGGCACCTTATTTTTAGATGAAATAGGCGATATGAGCCTAAGCGCACAAGCAAAAGTATTGCGTGCATTGCAAGAAGGTAAAATAACAAGGGTAGGTGCAGATAAAGATATAAGTGTAGATGTGAGGGTAGTAGCAGCTACCAATAAAGATTTATTAAATGAAGTAGAAGAAAAAAATTTCAGATTGGATTTATACCACCGCTTGGGTGTAATCATCATTCATGTACCTTCTCTAAAAGAAAGAAAAGATGATATTCCACAATTGGCTGAACATTTTGCAAAATTAATAGCTGCAGAGTATGGCCAACCAGCAAAAGAATTTGAAAAAGGCGCACTAGATATTTTGAAAAAGAATAATTGGGGCGGTAATATAAGAGAGCTAAGAAATGTTGTAGAACGATTAATTATAATGAGTGGCAAAAGCATTACCGCTGAGGATGTGGAGAGTTATGTATAAGACTTCTACATCAATAGAGCATCGAAAACTAGAATATTGGTGTTAAATACCTGCCTGCCGGCAAAGGCAGGTTGATTATAAAACATTTATTGGGTGTAAGAATTTTAAATGTTTAATAGTAAAACATACTTTTAAAGATTGGTTATTTTATTTCTCCTGAATGCACTTTCTTTCTTTTTTGTTAAATCTGTTCATATCTAGCTAGCAAATACTACTTTTGGAGATATTAAAACCCTAATTATGAGTATTGGCTGGATTATTTTTATTGTTGCAACACTTGGTTGGCATATTGGCATGTATGGGATGTTTAAAAAAGCGGGTATTGAACCATGGAAGGCATTGGTGCCTTTTTACAATACTTGGTGTATGGTGCAAAAAATGGAATTGCCTAAATGGTGGTTTTTTGTACAACTGGTTCCCATTGTAGGTGCATTTATTACTGTGTGGATATGTATAAAATTTGTAGAACATTTTGGTAGGTTTGGTGTGGGGCATCATGCCGCAGCAGTATTTCTTCCATTTGCTTACTTTCCTTATCTAGCCAATAGCAAACAAGAAAGGTATGCTGGTAAAAAAGTGGTGGACAATTATAAAAAATCTGCTGCAAGAGAATGGATAGATGCAGCGGCCTTTGCAATAGTAGCGGCTACCATCATCCGCACATTTGTATTTGAAGCATACACCATTCCTACACCATCTATGGAAAAAACATTGTTGGTAAACGACTTCTTGTTTGTAAGCAAGTTTGCTTATGGCCCTCGTATTCCAAATACACCAATAGCCATGCCATTCGTGCATCACACCATGCCCTTTGTTCCTATAAAATCATATTCAGAAGCCATTTATATTCCTTACACTCGTTGGTTTGCAAGCCCTGTAAAAAGAAACGACGTGGTGGTATTTAATTTCCCTGTAAATGATACGTTAATAAACGATCCTATAATTGGTGGACAACAACAATTTGGTAGTCAAACTACCTATTATGCGGAAGTAAGAAAAATTGGAAGAGATAGAGTTTGGGCAGATTATGGGGATGAAATAATTACTAGACCCGTAGACAAAAGAGAGAATTTTATCAAACGTTGTGTAGCTGTTGGAGGAGATAAGTTGGAGGTTGTGAAGGGTATTGTAATGGTGAATGGAGTTGCACAACCAAGTTTTCCTCAGTCTGAAAGATTTTATTTATTAACAACTCCACCTAACTCGTATGTCGATAAAGAATCGCTTGCAGCTTTAGGTATAAATGTGCGTATAGATCAAGGAGATGTACAACGATACGAAAAACCTGA
>JAYSWO010000481.1:0-7504 GCA_043717975.1 Ferruginibacter sp.
AAATGAAAACGATGAACACACATTTGCATATAATAGAAGCGTATGCAAATTTATTTACGGTTTATCCAGAAAGAGAATTGTCTAAAAAAATTGCTAATCTTTTAAACGATTTTGAAAATTATTTCATTGATAAAAATTCTTTTCATCTTAATCTTTTTTTTGATGAGAAATGGCATAAAAAATCTACATTAATTTCCTTCGGACATGATATAGAAGCAGCTTGGTTATTACTTGACTGTGCTGAGAAAATTGGAAACGAAGAAAAAATAGAAAAATACAAATTACTATCTATTCAAATTGCAGCTGCAGCCACTTCAGGTTTGGATGCAGATGGTGGCCTTTGGTATGAATATGAACCTTATAACAAACATTGGATAAAGGAGAAGCATAGTTGGCCTCAAGCAGAAGCCATGATAGGTTTTATAAATGCTTTTAAAATAACAGGAAATGCTACCCATCTATTTCATTCTTTAAAAAGTTGGGATTTTATTAAGAATAATATATTAGATAAAAAATTGGGAGAATGGTTTTGGGGTATAAAGGAAGACAAATCGGTAATGCAAAACCAAGATAAAGCCGGCTTTTGGAAATGCCCTTACCACAATACCAGGGCTTGCCTAGAAGTTTCGAAACGTATACAACAACTTTTAAATTAAATTTTATGAGAATAATATTTGCGATGTTCATTATGATGAGTTTTATTACTTGTAGTAAAAAGGAGTCTAGAGCTACTGACCCTGTTATAGTACCAATTACTGTCGTACCTCCAATTCCTACAAATGTCAAAAATTTTTATGTTACGGGTAGATTGTTAAAAGACAGTAGTGGCAATAATTTTGTAATGCGTGGCAACAATTTTCCGGTATTTTGGTATCCTTCAAATTATAAACCATCGCTGGGGCAAGCATCTTTGTTAGGTTGTAATGCTGCAAGGTTGGTATGGCAGGTGCAGGTACAAGCTTGGACCCCTTCTTTAACCGTACTGGATGAAGCCTTGGCTGAGTGTGTAGCCAAAAAATTAATTCCCATAGTTGAGCTGCATGATTATACTGGCGGCACAAACGCATCAGATATTGCAAATGCAGCTGCTTATTTTGTAAGAGCAGATGTAAAAACGATATTAGATAAATATTCCCATGTATTAATCATTAACATAGCAAATGAGTGGGGTAATGGAACTGTGAATGAATTGGCTTGGAAAAATGCTTATCTACCCGCCATTACCACTATAAGAAATGCTGGGTATAAAGTTCCTATTATGATAGATGCAACAGGGTATGGGCAAAATGAAAATTGTATTGTACAATATGGGCAGGATTTGCTCAATAGCGATCCACTAAAAAATATTATTTTTAGCACACATGCTTATTCAAATTGGAATAATAGCAGTACATATGCAACAAGAATTAATGCCATGCTTAATAAAAACCTTTGTATTGTTTTTGGTGAGTTTGGTTGGAACGTAACAGCCCCATCTCAACAACCTACTTCTTTTACTTGTTTGGTAGATGCACCGCTTCTAATGAAAATATGTCAGCAAAATGCTGTTGGATATTTGGGTTGGAGTTGGACAGGTAATGATGCTGCCAATGCCTGTTTTGATATGAGTACTACTTGGAACGATACAACCCATCTTACTGTTTTTGGAAAACAATGGGCTTATGATGTAAATGGCGTAAAAGCTACAGGCATAAAGGCTTCTATTTATTAAAAATGATTTTAGCAAGTATGAAAAAATTATTGCTTATACCCATACTTTTCTTGTTGCTTTTTATGACTACTGTTAGAAAGAGAACAATAATTTTCTTTGGAGATTCTATTACGCAAATGGGCACCAACAAAGCTGGTTATATAGATGTAATGCAAAATAGTATTTACCAAAAAGGCATACAAAGTAAATATGATATTAGTGGTTCTGGAGTAGGCTATAATAAAATTTATGATTTATACCTAAGAATGGATGATGATCTACTTGCTAAGAAGCCGAACGAAGTGGTCGTTTATATTGGTATCAACGATGTGGGTCATAAATATTCTACTAAAACAGGAACAGACTTAGACAAGTTTGAAATTTTTTATGTAGCCATTATTAAGAAATTGCAAGCAAAAAAAATAAAGGTTTTTATTTGTACACCAACTTTATTAGGAGAGAAAAAAGATTTGGCAAACTTACAGGATGCTGAATTGAATGAGTATTCAAACGTAATTAGAAAATTAGCTACTTCTTACAATTGTACATTGATAGACCTTCGCAAAATATTTTTAGATTACATACAAGCCAATAATAAAGATGATGTACAAAAAGGGCTTTTAACGGTAGATGGTATTCATCCTTCAGAATTGGGTAATAAGTTATTGGCAGATGAAATGATGAAAGCGCTGGCTATTTATTAAAGGCATATATTGTAAATTATTAATTTAAGTATTTCTTTATAAAATGAAACTATGAAAAAAATAATTTTGCTCTGCTTACTTTGTTTTAGCTTAAAAATGAATGCACAAAATAAAAATGCTGACCGGCAAAAAGTAGATGCACTTGTAAAGCAAATGACGCTTGAAGAGAAAGTTGGACAAATGACTCAGGTAACTTTAGCCGTAATAGCAAAAGGTGGCTGGGCTAATACGGATGGTACAATAGATGCAGCTTTGCTAAAAAAAGCAGTGATAGATTATAGAGTAGGGTCAATATTAAACAATACCGCTCATGCATTGAGCGTAGAAACTTGGCGAAATATCATTACACAAATACAAGATGAAACAAAAAACACAAAACGTAAGATTCCTGTAATTTATGGGTTGGATGGAATACATGGCCAAACATATACATTAGGCTCTACCTTGTTTCCGCACAATTTGGGTATGGCTGCTACAAGAAATACAGAGCTGGCAGTAGCAGTAACAAAAGTGGCTGCAAAAGAATTAAGGGCGTCTGGTGTGCGTTGGAATTTTGCACCTGTACTGGACATTGGTAGGCAACCTTTGTGGAGTAGGTTTGCTGAAACGTATGGCGAAGACGTATATATTGGTAAAACGATGGGAGCCGCAGTAATAAAGGCTTACGAAGAAGACGGATTGCGAAATGCCACGGCAGTGGCAAGTTGTATGAAACATTTTGTAGCTTACTCTGCATCAAGAACGGGAAAAGATAGAACCCCTATTTATATGTCGGAAATAGAATTAAGGGAGTATTATTTGCCACAATTTAGAGCAGCTGTAAAAGCAGGCGCTTCTACTATTATGATAAATTCTACCGAAATAAATGGCATACCTTTACATGCAAATAAATATTTATTGATAGATGTATTAAGAAAAGAATTGGGTTTTGAAGGAGTTATTGTAACCGACTGGGAAGATATAAAACGATTGCATACATGGCATCATATAGCAGCTACACCACGAGATGCAGTGGTGCAGGGTATAAACGCAGGTATAGATATGAGCATGGTGCCAGGCGATTTTTCTTTTTTTGATTTGTTGGTAGAAGCTGTAAAAAAAGGAGAGGTAAAAATGAGCCGAATTGATGATGCAGTGAAAAGAATTTTATTGCTGAAAATAAAAACTGGTTTATTTGACAATCCTTATCCTGAAACAGCTTCATTTGCAAATTTTGCAAAAGCTGAATACCAAACATTGGCTTTAGATGCTGCGCATGAAGCAATGACATTATTAAAGAATGACAATAATTTTTTACCATTATCAAAAAATAAAAAAATATTAGTAGCTGGGCCATCTGCACAAAGTATAAGTGCATTAAATGGTGCATGGAGTTATACTTGGCAGGGTAAAGAAGAAGAGTGGTACCCAAAAGATAGCAAAACTATTTTGCAAACCATATCTGATAAAGTGGGTGCTGCAAACGTAATAACTACCACTGGTAAAGGTTATGACAATTCTTTAAACTTTGATGCTACTGCACTAACAAATGCTGCTACCAATGCAGATGTGATAATACTATGCATTGGTGAAAATGCCTATGCTGAAAGCCCGGGTAATATTGCAGATCTTGCACTAGATAGTAACCAATTAGTACTAGCAAAAGCAGCGTATGCTACAGGAAAACCAGTAGTAATCGTACTTACAGAAGGTCGTCCAAGATTTATAACAAATATAGAACCACAAGCAAAAGGAATTTTAATGGCTTATTGGTGTGGTAAAAAATCTGCAGAAGCTATTGCTGATGTATTGTTTGGCGATTATAATCCCAATGGTATTTTGCCATTTAGTTACCCTCGCAGCATGGGCGAAATTGTGATGTATGACAGAAAACCATCTGAAGATATAAGAGAAGTTTTTAACGACGATATACATACTGGTTACAATCCATTGTATGCATTTGGGCATGGGCTTAGTTATACTACTTTTGAAACCAACAATATAAAATTGAGTACCGATACATTAAAGGCTGCAGAAAAATTAAAGATATCTGTAACAGTAAAAAATACGGGTAATGTAGATGGTAAGCATACTGTAGAGTTATATAGCCGAGATTTATATGCGAGTATTACGCCAAATATGAAACGCCTTAGAGCTTTTAAAAAAATATTTTTAAAAGCAGGTGAAACCCAAACGGTATATTTTGCAATAGATAAAAATGACGTAGCTTTTGTGAATGCACAATTAAAAACAATTACAGAAACTGGTGATTTTGAAATAATGATTGCAGATAAAAAAGCAATCTTTTTTTACCAACAATAAAAATTAATTATGCACAGTAAATTTCTTTTTTTATTTTTATTGACAACAAGTTTTTTGTTTGCACAAAAAAATAAGAATAATTTTTTTGAAGCTGATAATAAAAATATTCAATACATAGGGAGGATAGATTTTACTAACCCTAAGTTACCACGCTTTTGGCAGCCTGGTGTTTACATCAATATTAAATTTGTAGGTAGCTCTTGCAATATTATTTTGAACGATGAGGTACTATGGGGAAAAAATCAAAATTATATTGAAATTGTTTTAGATGGCAAAGCGGTGAGGTTACAAACAAAATCAAAAACAGATACCATAAACGTTGGTAAAAATTTATCAGCTGCACCTCATTATTTAACTATTGTAAAAAATACTGAAGCCAATATTGGCTATTTGGAATTTGTAGGAATTGCTTGCAATAAATTATTAAAACCTAACGAAAAGCCAACTCGCAAAATTGAGTTTATAGGAAACTCGATAACTTGTGGTGCAAGTGCAGATGTCTCTGTAATACCCTGTGGCAAGGGTGTGTGGCAAGACCAACACAATGCTTATTTAGCCTATGCTGCTACCACAGCAAGAAATTTAAATGCACAATACCATTTATCGGCAGTGTCGGGTATTGGGCTTATGCATAGCTGTTGTAATATGAATGTTATAATGCCACCTGTGTATAATAAAATAAGTATGCGAAACGATACTGTAGTTTGGAATTTTAAAAACTACCAACCAGATGTTGTGACCATTTGTCTTGGACAAAATGACGGTGTACAAGATTCAGCAATGTTTTGTGACAACTATATTTTGTTTTTAAAGCAGCTCAGAAATAATTATCCTAATGCAAATTTTGTTTGCCTAAGTAGCCCAATGGCAGATGAAATACTGCGAGCTTTTATGAAGAAAACAATTATTGCAATTGTTAAGAAAATGGCAGATAAAAAGCTAAGCTATTATTTCTTTTCAAAACAATATTATAAAGGTTGTGATGGACACCCTGATTTAGATGAGCATAAAGAAATAGCTAGTGAATTGACAGCGTATTTAGCAAAAAACATGTACTGGTAAAATAAATAAAATGAACAATCCCTCTACAACAAGATACGATACAATGAAATACAACCGCTGTGGTAAAAGTGGTTTAATGTTGCCTGCTATTTCGCTAGGGCTATGGCACAACTTTGGTAATGTAGATGATTATGAAAATGGGAGAAGTATCATTTGTATGGCGTTTGACAAAGGCATAACTCATTTTGATTTGGCAAATAATTATGGACCACCGCCGGGTGAGGGTGAGCGTACATTTGGTAAAGTACTTAAACAAGACCTTGGTGCATATAGAGATGAATTAATTATTTCAACAAAGGCAGGGTATAGTATGTGGGCTGGGCCTTATGGCGAGTGGGGTAGCAAAAAGCATTTGATAGCTAGCTGTAACCAAAGTTTGCAACGAATGGGTATTGAATATGTAGATATTTTTTACTCCCATAGGTTTGATCCAAATACACCGCTTGAAGAAACCATGGGTGCATTAGATAGTATCGTAAGAAGTGGAAAAGCATTGTACGCAGGTATTTCTAGTTATACGGCTGCACAATCACTAGCGGCATTTTCTATCTTAAAAAAATTGGGTACTCCTTGTATTATTCACCAACCTAAATACTCGATGTTTGAGCGCTGGGTAGAAAAACCAAATATTGTAAACGATGAAAGTTTGCTAGATGTATTGGGAAATGAAGGAGTAGGTTGTATAGCTTTTTCTCCTTTGGCACAAGGATTGTTAACGAATAAATATTTGAAAGAAATTCCAGAGCAATCAAGAGTGGGTAGGGGATTGTTAAATGGTGCAATAAATAATGATAATATTTCTGATGAGGTGCTTAATAAAGTAAATGCATTAAATGATATAGCATTACAAAGAAATCAATCGTTGGCACAAATGGCAATTGCATGGTTGCTAAAAGATGAAAGAGTGACATCTGTATTAATTGGTGCAAGCTCTGTGGCACAATTGGATAATAATATTGAAGCTTTAGGTAATGTATCTTTTTCTGCTGATCAATTATTGGCTATTGAAAATATTTTAAATTGAACAGTATGAATAAAATTGGAAAGTTTTTTTTAGTGATTATTTTTATTTTGCCAACAATATTATTTGCACAGCAAAAAAGCTTAAAGCTACTAGATGCTAATGCGACTGCTGAAACAAAAAACCTATACAAAAATTTATATAAGTTAAGCAAAAATAATATACTTTTTGGACACCAACATGCTACTGAGTATGGGCATGGTTGGTGGGGAGATGTAAATAGAAGCGATGTAAAATCAGTAACGGGTAGCCACCCTGCTGTAATTGGGGTAGACTTTAGTGGCTTATCAGGCTTGGCTAAAAGTGAGATAGAAAAAAATAAAAATAGTTTACGAAAAATAATTGCTGATACATATAACCGTGGTGGCGTAACAACGGTTGCTTGGCATTTTAATAACCCTGTGTCCGGTGGTGAATTTTATTGGAAAGATTCCACAAATGCACCTGCGGTAAAATTTATAATTCCTGGCGGCACCCACCACGAAAAGTATAAAAAAATATTACAAACCATAGCAAACCTTTCCAACACTATAACAGGCAATGATGGCAAATTAGTGCCTATGATTTTTAGGCCATTTCATGAGTTTGATGGCGACTGGTTTTGGTGGGGCAAAAGCCATTGTACAGTAGCCGAATTTAAAACGCTGTGGAAGTTTACGATTACTTATTTAAGGGATAGTTTGCATGTGCATAATTTTATATACGCCTTTTCGCCCGACAATACAT
>JAYSWO010000482.1:0-7503 GCA_043717975.1 Ferruginibacter sp.
TTTCGATATTAAACCTTTTATAGAAAGTGGCCAAGCTTTTTATGTACAACATAATTTAGTTGGAGCTAGCTCTGTTACCATACACGAAACAGACAAAGCAGATGGTAGTAGCTTGGTAAGCCGCCCATCGCCCACAACAATTACACGCCCTACCTTATGGGTAAAAATGGCCAAAGGAGATGTGGATAATACCAACCCCATAGGCAATACATCTATAGATGCAACTACTACTACTTACTATGCAGATGGGGTATTTATTAATTTTGAAAATGTATATAGACTAGGCATAAATAACGATGATGTAAGAAAAGCAAATAAGGCAAAAGATAATTTGGCTGTAAAAAGAGATAATTTTTTATTGGTAGCAGATCGCCGCCCTAGCATACAAAGTTTAGATACTGTGTATTTAAATATAGCAAGTATGACACAAGCAACCTTTCGTTTTGATATAGATGCTATTGCATTGGCAGCAATATACCCAGGTTTAGATGCTAGACTAAAAGACAACTACACAGGCATAGAAACAGTGCTAAGGATAGACGGTACTACACAATATAGTTTTAGGGTAAATGCAGATGCAGCTAGTAAAGCAGCCAACAGGTTTATGATAGTATTTAGAAATGCGAATGCAGGCTCAGAGATTTCGATAGGCGGCAGATCTGCTGTAACAAATTCTACTGCTTCCAATACGGTGCAAGCAGTTGCTTCAAACAACACAGTGCCTACTCCTTCATTATCACCTATAGATATGAGCACAGATATGATAAATGAAAAGACAGCACCTACCGATGCATTGATAGGTATATACCCTAATGTAATAACAAATGGGTTGATAAACCTACGCTTTCAACATCAAAAAGAAGGTGTATATCAATTGCAAGTAAGCAACCAGCTAGGGCAGGTTGTAAAAGCAGAAACAATACAAGTAAAAACAAGCAATGTATTGCATAGCATAAATATAGCTAATGCAAAAGCAGGCAGTTATCAAGTATTTTTAATAGACAAAGCAGGCAATAAAACTACAGTTGGTTTTATGGTTAAATAAACAAAAGTATTATGTGTTAAAGAGATTGTCTTTAAAAGAAGGCAGTCTCTTTTGTACTATTAGCTATGGGGATTTACCCGCTTATTCATGTTTAGCAAACAAATTTATAAGAAGAAAATAAGTAACAAAAATATTTCACCAAAACAATACTTAATAACGAATACCAAACAAAACCAATGAAATTTATTTTTAAAACCACATCACTAGCCTTATTTTTTTTAACCACGATATTCAGTTGTATTGCTCAAAAAATTAACAAAGAAAATTTTGAATACCGATACGTTCATATACCCGAAAAACTCATTTACGATCAAATAAAAACCTATGGTATTAATGTAAACGTTATACCATCTAGCGGTTTTAATTTGGATTATGCTTTTGCTACAAATGCGGCAGGTGTTTTTAATGCTTACAGTAAAGTGTCTTTTGAATCTGCAGATATGCAAGTAAAGGTAAATTATGGGCCTTTTCAAGCCATAGAAGAAAAAACAATTTCGTGGGCAGTTACAGAAGAAATAAATGGTGTAAAAACATCCGTAACAAAATACAAACGAAAACTAACGTATAAATTTCCGATAAACTATGCTGTAACCAACCGTAAAAATGAAGTAAAACTTTTTTACAATGAGTTAACAGAAACATTGGGCGGCCGATCGGTTGAAAGCACAGAAGCAAAAACAGAATTAGAAGCTGTAAATTCTTTTACCCAAAACAAGCAAGTGTTATTACAAAATGATATAAACAATATGGTGCGATCTTTTTGTAGTGGCAGTAATGCTGCAGCTAGAGACTTGTACGATTTTTACCCCACAATGGGATATGGTGCCATTTTTAAATTTAAAAAATGGGATAGGGCAGATGAATACAACGAACGTGTAAAAAATGTTATAAAAACATTTAGCCTAATGACGGCTGATGATAATACAACCATGTATGCACAAAAATTAAACGACGATATCAATTACTTTAAACAATTTGAAGGCAAATTTAAACCCGATGATAAGGATGAAGATATTTTGTATTTTGGTAATTATTATAACCTAGCATCTATATATACTTTTTTAGACAACTATGAAAAAGCTGCTTATTATTTACAAAAATTAGATTCTAGTACAAAAGAAAAGAGTTACACAACTGGTTTAAAAAGTATTTTAGATAGAATAAACAGAAGAAATGCAAGGCATTTTTTAACCGGCACACATTTAACCTATAACCCTGTAAACGATTATAGATTGGCAGATAAAAAATTTGCTAGCGATGCGCTGAGCAGTACAGAATTAATGTCACAATCAGTATCTGGTGGCACAATAGCAACGGCTGATGAATTACTTACAGCAGAAGGAAAAGTATTAAAAGGAAAGATATTTGTAGAAAAAGAAACTGGGCAGTTAAAAATGATTTCTACAGACAACAAAGATGTACCACTTTTACTTACGCCTTCTAATTGCATTTCTTTTAAAATAGACAGCATACATTATTTTGTAGCGAAAGAAACCTTAGGGGGTGTTTTTCAAAAATATTTTTATAAAGTGGCATACCAATCTGGCAAAATAAAATTATTGCAAATGGTAAGAAGCGATTTAGGAGAAATAAAAGATTATTTAAGTGTGGTAAGGGCTAATGAAGATGTGGCAACGGCTGTAGTGGGCACTGGTATGAAAAAGAAACTGGCTAAATATTTTGAAGATTGTACAACAGTAAGTGATAAAGCAAAAAACGGCGATTATAATTTTGGCATGTTTAATACAAGCGATAAGTTGCCAAAGTTTTTAGAAATGTGCCAAGAATATACTGCTTGTAAATGATATGCACATTTGTACCATTAATCAATTTCATTTTGTATATTTATTGCAGAATAAACACCAAGATTTATTAAAACTAACGGCTTTGAAAAATATATCAACCATCATTGTTTTGGCATTACTATTTTCTGCTTGCAAAAAAAGAGAAGTAATAGATTTAAAAGTAAAAGCAGCTTTTACTTACGAAATTCAAGATAATAATTTTACTGTACCGGTAAGGATAGCGCTTACTAATAAAAGTGAGCAAGCCCAATTTTACAAATGGACTTTTGAGGGTGGCAATCTTGCCACGTATGATAAGAGAGATCCTGGTATTATAATGTTTAGCTCAGCAGGAAATATAAAAGTAAAATTAGAAGTGTGGGGAGATTTGGGCAGGGATTCCACTGAAGTTTTGATTGTATTAGACTCTGTACCAAAAGCAGCATTTGATGTAGTGCCTATTATTAATAATTTTGGTACTACCACATTTAAAATTATCAACAATTCTTATGGTGGTGTTACAAAATTTAATTGGTTGTTTGCTGGGGTACTGCCTGCTACATCAACTTTAAAAAACCCAAATAATATTGTTATTTCTACGGTAGGCGAATACCGTATTTTTTTAGAAGCTTTAAACGATAGGGGAAAAAAAGATACGATTTCTAAAACAGTAAAAGTGTTGCCAGCATTAAGTGCTGCATTTGATATTGTACCTTCTTTTGATGATGAAGACTATGAAGCGCCACTAATAGCCACTTTGCAAAACAGTTCTATTAGCACTACCATACATAACTGGACAGCCCCGGGTGGTATAGTAACCAACCCAACGGATTCCATACCTACCGTAAAATTTAATACACCTGGCACTTATGTGGTAACTTATAAAGCTAGCAATGGTAAAGACTCTACAACTATTACCCGATCCATAGTCGTAAAACCCAATACTGGTTTACGAACATTTACAAATGTAAAATTAGGCATCAATACGGCTCAGAGTACACTTGGCAGTTATTTCTCTACTATACTAAGAACCGTGTTGCGTAAAGAAGAAGTAACGCAAACCAACGGTAGTAAAATAGACTTGGTTTTTTATGGATTAAGCCAATCATTTAGCTTTAATTTATTTGTGCCTCCTGCGGATGCGCCCCTGTGGACTTTTGCTGCCATACCCAATGCTACCAATACAAAAATTATTAATTCGCAAGAACTTTGCGGTTGTGGTACAAATTTTACAACTGCAAATTTTGATAATGTAATAAATGGAACAGCATTTAATAGTGTAGCTATAACGGTAACAGCCAATGGTAGCCAACAATTTAATAATAGCATTGTGCCAAGGGTAGTGCTTTTTGAAAATGCGATTGGCAAAAAAGGAGCCATAAAAATAAAACAGTATGTAAATAATGGTTTAGATAGCTATATACTTTGTGATATAAAAGTGCAAAAAGACTAGCAATATCAACTAAGTATAAGAATTGATGGGGTTGATTTAAAATACAAAAATTAATGGGGCAATTGAATAAAAAATTATTACTACAATATTTTTTACTAACAGCTACTCTTCAGATAGTGGCCATGTTAATTGTGCCTTGTTATGCTCAAAATATTGACGTACAAAATGTAGGTAAAGATTTTAAGAAAAAATTTTCTGATAAGAAACCTTTTAAAATATCAGGTAGTATAAATGCAAACGCTGTTTTAAATGCTGGAAATGCAGGAACTGGAAGAACGCCTTTTAGTTATCTTATAAACGCGGGGTTAAACGTAAGTTTGTATGGAGTGAGTGTGCCAATCTCTTTTTCCTTTAACAATAAAGGAGCGTCATACAATTATTCATATCCACGGCTTCCTAAGCGATTAAGTATTCATCCAAAATATAAATGGGTTACAGGTCATATCGGAGATATAAGCATGAGCTTATCTCCCTATACGCTAAATGGACTATTATTTACTGGTGCAGGAGTAGACTTATCTCCTGTGCATAGTAAATGGAAATACAGCTTGATGTATGGCAATTTACAAAAGGCTGTAGAGTATAAAGCTGAGAATGGAAATACCTTAGCTAGTTACAGAAGGAATGGATACGGTGGCAAAATTGGTTATGAAAATGGGGCTTATAAGATTGGAATGTCAGTATTTAGAGCAAAAGATATTTTAAATAGTCTTGAAAAAAAACCTGACAGTTTGCAGATTTTTCCTCAGGCAAATACAAGTGCAAGTGTTGAATTTTCCATACCCTTTATTAAAAATTTTGTACTAAAATCTGAGGTTGGTATAAGCATTCTTACCAAAGACCTTAGAGCACCTCAATATTCTGATAGCGTAAAGGCAACAGGTTTAAATAAACTTTTGGGTGGTAGTACCTCCTCTAGCTTATACAAAGCAAGCAAAACAGAATTGAGTTATACAGTAGGAAGTAGTATGCTTGGCTTGGGTTACGAGCGTGTGGACCCAGGTTATAGAACATTGGGAACGTATTTTTTTACAAATGATTTAGAAAACATTACAGTAAACTTTGCACAATCCTTATTTAAAGGCAAAATTAATTTATCAGGTAATATTGGGCAGCAAAGAGATGATATAGATGATAAGAAAAGTGGTTCATCTAGAAGAACTGTTGGGTCAGTAAACATTAATTACGCCGGAGGAAAAAAACTAACTGGAACGCTCAGCTATTCTAATTTTCAAACTTTTACAAACGTAAAACCCCAGTTCCAATATATAAATCAAACAACCCCATTTCAAAATTTAGATACGTTAAATTTTAGACAACTAAGCCAAAACTCAAATGTAAACATTAATTATGTTGTATCTAAAGATAAAGACAGACCTAAAAATTTGAATATTAATTTGGGCTTGCAAGATTCTTATGATATGCAAGGGGGAATTATTGTAAAAGGAAATTCTAACAGAATGTATAACCTTGCTAGCTCTTACAGTATTACTAATAACCCTAAGGCAATGAATATATCAGCATCATTTAATCTTACTTACAGCATAGTAGGTCTTAATGAAGTAATGACACTTGGGCCTACACTCGGATACAATAAAAAGTTGTTTAATAAAAAAGTTAATGCTGGTATTTCTCTTTCTTTTAATACTACCCAAATTCAAGGAAAATCTCAAAATAGTATTGTTGCTTTTCGAGCAAATAGCGGGTATGTATTTAAAAAGAAGCATAATTTTTCTTTAAGTGCCATTGGGTTGGGGAGGAGTTCAATAGGTAGCGACAAAGTATATGATTACACAACAACTTTTACTTATGGGTATAGTTTTTAACGAATATACATAACAAAAAATATATAAAAAATACACCTGAAATTATCCTCTCAAAATTTAAGAACTCAATACATTCGCAATTATTTTGCTGTAATGTTTATGCTCCAACCCCCGCACCTTCTTACTCAACAACTCCGCAGTTTCCCCTTCTTCCAATTCACATGTTGCTTGAAAAATTATTTCCCCATGGTCATACACTTCATCTACAAAATGAATGGTAATACCACTTTGTTTTTCGCCAGCACTTACCACTGCCTCGTGCACTCGCATACCATACATGCCTGCGCCACCATAAGCAGGTAATAAAGCAGGATGTATATTTATTATTTTTTGTGGAAATGTTTTTATAACATCTGTAGGTATTTTTTTTAGATAACCCGCCAGTACTATAAAACCGATGTTGTGTTTGGTAAGAATATCTAAATAACAAACAGACAATTCTTTTTCTGTTTTATTTTTTACATCTATAATTTCTGAAGCTATATTATTTTCAGCAGCTATGTGTAGTGCCGTAGCTTTTGCATTATTGGTAACGATTAAAGCAATATTGGCAGCCGTATTTTTTTCTTGTAAAAGTTGTGGCAATGTTTTTATAATTACTTCTGCATTGCTTCCCCCACCGCTAGCAAATATGGCTATGTTCATTTTTAAATCTGTGTTTTATATATCGCAGAAAATATTGTTGTTGTGTTTTTTGCAAAGTTCACAAACTAATAACCAATCAACTAATAATTAATCAACCTTGCCCTTCCTCCCACTTATACGTGCAAAAACTTTCTTTAAATAATTTCTAAAAAAAACAAACTGCCCCAGCGGAATGCTGATAATAATTACACAAAGAGGCCAAAGTATGGTTACCAACAAAACATACGCTACTACCCAAAGCACTCCTTTTTCCATGCCAGTAAAACCAAGTAGTTTTCTGCCCAAATAACCACACAAACTGCCCCCCATTGCAAAAGTGGCAATAATTAATATCAACCTACCAACACCAACCTTCCATTTTTCTTGTAGCTTTTTTAGCATAGCGCAAAAATCATTCAAAAAGTTGGGAAAACATATCCATTTGTAAAATAAATTTTTAGGCTTTTATATCAGTATTAAAATTATGGCTCGCTAGGGAAAATATCGACAAACCAATGATGATTTTTTATTTGAAATTTGATGCATAAGTTTATACAATCTTTACTAAATTTTTTTCGTTAATATTATTTTACATGTTAGAAAATCGCATACATTATTAAACTTTGTAGCGTTTGCAAGAAATAGTTAACAATCTCATAAAAAAAGATTCAAAATGTTGATAGTTTGTCAACATCCTGTCTTATTTTTGCGCACGGAATAGCCATTTTCTACCAAAAACCCGGCTTAATTGTATGATTCGTTACAAAAAAT
>JAYSWO010000483.1:0-2985 GCA_043717975.1 Ferruginibacter sp.
AAAATGGAAAAGAAAAAAAGTTGTTGCTAAAAATTATTTTTTATGAAATTATCAGAAATTAAAACAATTCTTGCTAATGCCGAGGCTGTAAATTTTCAATTAGAAAATAGAACATATGTGCCCGAGCATTTTCATGTAACCGAAGTGGGTATGGTTACCAAAAAATTTATTGATTGCGGTGGTACTGCTAGAAATGAAACAAAAGTTAATTTTCAATTGTGGGATGCCAATGACTATGAACACAGGCTAAAACCAAAAAAGTTGTTAGATATTATTTCACTATCTGAAAGAAAACTTGGTATTGAAGATTGGGAAATAGAAGTAGAATACCAAAACGAAACCATATCAAAATACGGATTGGATTTTAACGGAAAAGATTTTGTGCTTACCACAAAATACACTGCCTGCCTAGCTTTAGACTTATGTGGCATACCTGCAGTGCAGTCTATAATTTCTTCTGTAAAACAAGTGGCAAGTTGTTGTACACCAGGTGGCGGTTGCTGCTAAAATAAATGTGCATATGGAGCAAACAAATAAAAACCACTGGGATAATGTTTACAAAACTAAAAGTCCCAATCAGGTAAGTTGGACACAAGCCGTTCCAAAAACGTCGTTGGATTTTATTCATTCTTTTGGTGTAAATAAGTATGCAAAAATTATTGATATTGGTGGTGGCGATAGTACCCTTGTTGATTTTTTGATTGATGAAGGTTTTGAAAATATTACCGTACTTGATATTTCTAAAACGGCACTTACCAAAGCAAAAAAACGGTTGGGAAATAAAGCAAAAAACGTTCAATGGATAGTAAGTGATGTTACAAAATTTACACCAACCACAACTTATGATGTTTGGCATGATAGAGCAACATTTCATTTTTTAACTACTGCAAAAGATATTGAAACCTATATGAATACCGCAAGGGTAGCAGTATCAGGTTATTTGACTATTGGTACATTTTCGGAGCAAGGGCCAGAAAAGTGTAGCGGGCTAAAAATAAAAAAGTACAGCGAAGAAAAGCTATCGGCAGAATTGAAAAATGGTTTTGATAAAATACGTTGTATAACCGAAGACCATATTACCCCTTTAGATACAGCACAACATTTTTTATTTTGTAGTTTTAAAAAGCAAACGATTGGTTATGAAAAAAATATTGGTACTCTGTACAGGCAATAGCTGCCGCAGCCAAATAGCAGAAGGGTATTTAAAATATTTTGCCGGCAGCAAAGCCGAAATTTATAGCGCAGGTATAGAAACCCACGGTGTAAACCCCCATGCTATTGCTACTATGAAAGAAGATGGTATAGATATTTCGCAGCATACATCTAACAATATTGAGGAATACAGAAATATAGATTTTGATTTTGTAATCACTGTTTGTGACAATGCAAAAGAGCGTTGCCCTTTTTTTCCTAGCCATGCAATAAAGTTTCATTACAATTTTCCAGATCCTGCAAAGGCAATAGGTACGGAAAAGGAAATTTTAGAAGAATTTAGAAGAGTAAGACAAATGGTAAAGGATTATTGCGAAGAATTTGTAACTGTTAATTTATAACTACCGTTTTCTACTACATTTTTTTTATCTTGCTGCAATAATGAATTTACTCTCTAAGTCAATATCATTTGTAGCACGCTTGCGGTATAAACGCATACACAATTGGATAAACCATCCAGCTGAGGCGCAGCGACGTGTTTTACAGAGCCTTATTAGCGATGCGCAATACACGGTATTTGGTAAAAAATTCAATTTCGATAAACTATTTACGGTAAAAGAATTTAAGTTGCGGATACCCTTGCATGAGTACGATGATATGCGCCCATACATAGAACGTATGATGCATGGAGAAGAAAATGTATTGTGGAATGCACCTGTAAATTGGTTTGCAAAAAGCAGTGGTACTTCAAACGATAAAAGTAAATTTATTCCTGTAAGCGACGAAAGTTTAAAAGAAAATCATTTTCAGGCCAGCAAAGATGTGCTTACAAAATACTATACCAATTTTCCGAGTAGCGATTTATTAACGGGCAAAGGGTTGGTAGTTGGTGGTTCGCACCAAATAAGCCAACTAAGTGAAGATGTGCAATGCGGCGACCTTAGTGCCATACTCATGCAAAACTCTCCATTTTGGGGTCAGTGGTTGCGCACACCAGAGCTTAGCATTGCATTGCTAGATGAGTGGGAAAATAAAATAGAAAAACTAGCACAAACCACAGCAGAAGAAAATGTAACAAGCCTTGCAGGCGTACCTACATGGACCTTATTGTTACTCAAAAGAATTTTAGAAATTAAGCAAAAGAAAACCATTGCAGAAGTATGGCCTAATTTAGAATTGTACATAAATGGGGGTGTTTCTTTTGTGCCTTATAGAAAACAATTTGAAACCATAATAGGTAAACCCATAAATTATTTAGAAATATATAATGCTAGTGAAGGTTTTATAGCTGCACAAGAAAAACCAGATGATGATGGTATGCTATTATTTACAGAGCATGGCATTTTTTATGAATTTATGCCTGTGGAAGAATATGGAAAGCCACAACCCAAAACACTTGGGCTAACCAAAGTAAAATTATATACAAACTACGCTATTATCATAAGCACAACTGGTGGCCTTTGGCGTTATATTATGGGTGATACAATTGAGTTTACATCGCTAAACCCATATAAAATAAAAATTACCGGCAGGCTAAAACATTTTATGAATGCCTTTGGCGAAGAAGTTATCATTGATAATGCAGATAAAGCCATAGCAACTGCAGCGCATAAAACAAATGCCATTGTAAAAGATTATACTGCTGCACCTATTTATTTTACTGAGCAGAGCAATGGTGCACATGAATGGCTGATAGAGTTTGATAAAGCACCAGAGGATATAAATTTATTTACCAAAAAAATGGATGCAGCATTAAAAAATGTAAACAGCGATTATGAAGCCAAACGACAAAAAGATATTGCGCTCCGTATGCCTGTAGTGCATGTAATGCCC
>JAYSWO010000484.1:0-2984 GCA_043717975.1 Ferruginibacter sp.
GCACTTTTTTGTTTGCCTTCGGGATAACGAGAAACAATTTTCGTTACCTCATTTAATTTTTCTTGTGAAAACTGAATACTCATTTATTAATTTTGTTATTATAAAATTCCACAAATTCTTTTTCTAAAATCTCATCGTCTTTTGTTGCTTGTGCAAACGTTTTTTTGCTAGCAATTTTTTCTATTCCATTTGGATAATATCCTAATTTATTAAACCAAAATTCTTCCCAAAGAGAATAATAGTTTTTTAGATTCAAATTATTTATGTCAACAATAGTTTTCATCTAATTTATATTTAAGCATCCAACTCTCCCGCTATCAAATTCAAACTACTCATCGTTATCACCGCATCACTCAGCATGCTTCCTTTTATCAATTCAGGGTATGCTTGGTAATAAATAAAACATGGTCTGCGAAAATGCAAACGATACGGTGTACGTCCACCATCGCTTATCAAATAAAAACCGAGTTCGCCATTACCACCTTCTACCGATGAGTACACTTCGCCAACAGGCATTTCTGTTTCACCCATCACAATTTTAAAATGATAAATCAACGCTTCCATTTTTGTGTACACATCTTTTTTCTCTGGCAAATAATACGCAGGTACATCTGCATGAAAAATATCTGCTTCGGCACCTTTAAAACCTTGTACTTTTTGGTATGCTTGTTTTATAATTTCTATACTCTGCCACATTTCATCTTGTCTTACCAAAAACCGGTCGTAACAATCACCCGTTGTACCAACTGGCACTGTAAAGTTCATATCTTCATAACTGCTGTAGGGTGTATGCACACGTACATCATAGTCTACACCACTTGCACGAAGGTTAGGCCCTGTAAAACCATAGTTCAAAGCACGCTCTGCCGATATGGATCCTACTCCTGTAGTTCTATCCATAAAAATACGGTTGCGGCGTAGTAGGTTATCAAACTCTTTCAACGTTTTTGGATAATCAGCTAAAAATTTTTCTAATTTCTCAAAAGCTTTTGCCGTAAAATTTCTTTCAAAACCACCAATACGCCCAATATTTGTTGTAAGCCTGCTTCCACAAACTTCTTCATAAATTTCATAAATCAATTCTCTGTATTGCATCACATACAAAAAACCAGTAAACGCTCCTGTATCTACACCCACAATAGAATTGCAAATCAAATGGTCGCTTATACGAGCAAGCTCCATAATAATGATGCGCAAATAGTCAACTCGTTTTGGTGTTTGTACACCTAGCAATTTTTCACAAGTAAGATGCCATCCCATATTGTTTATAGGGCTGCTGCAATAATTTAATCTATCTGTAAGTGGTGTAATTTGGTATAATGGACGGCGCTCTGCAATTTTTTCAAATGCACGGTGTATATAACCAACGGTAGATGTGGCACGCAAAATACGCTCACCATCCATTTCCAAAATATTTTGAAACACGCCATGCGTAGCAGGGTGCGTAGGCCCAAGGTTTAGTGTGGTCGTTTGTTTTTCTAAACTCCCTTCCGGTAAAATGATGTGTTCACTCATAGAATGATTGCTCAAGGAGCATTTATTTTTAAAAAACTAATTCGTTTTATTCCTTCAAAACAATATTTAATTAGGCATGATCACTTGAATCCACTTTTTTCTTCAAATCATATTTAACATCAAAAACATTGATTATAAAAGCTAAACCATAAATAGCAAAACCGATTAAAGCTGACTTACTATTACTTTCACTATACTCTTGCCATTTAATAAAAGCCAATACTCCAAACAAAAGCGTTAATATCAACTTAAATTGTATTCGATATTTTAGGAAAAAATTTTTCATTTTATAATTTTTTAACAAACTCAATTCGCTTTTTTTCGTCAAAAATTGCTATCAATGGAATATTAAATCCTTTTAAAACAGAGCATTCAATTGTACCCGTTTTTATTTTAATAACTAATTCGTATTTTCCCTTATTCAATAAATATTGTTCTATTACTTTTTTGTTTGTATCTATAATCCAATATTCTTTTACATTGTGTAATTCGTAATCATAAAACTTTACACCTCTATCATTCTTCTCTGTAGATTTGCTCAAAATTTCTATTACAAAATCAGGAGATGGATAAAACAAAGTATCATCATTAATTTTCTTAGATGCAACTTTATTGAAATAACTAAGATCAGGTTCAAAATCATTTCTTGTTAATCTAACCAATGCTTTTTCCCCTCTTACTTTACCTAAATTATTTACAATAGCATAGGTTGATATTATTGTTGAAAGATTTTGTTGAACCATAATATGGATATCTTTCGCAGGAGAATGAACTATAATTTCACCTTCAATAAATTCCATCTTTCTACTCTCGTCCATTTCTTCATAAAATTGCTTACGCTTCTTTTGTTCTTGATTCCATAAATCATTTAGCACCGAAATATATCGAGGCATCTGTGGCGAATGCACAATTTTATCAATAATATCGTTATCTACAGAATACAATTTTCAAATATTTTCTTTTTTTTAACGTCCAAACATCTCATCATCCTTATCAATCCTTGTCTGATCCTCCAACGGGAATTCTTTTCTCAATGGAAAATAATCCATTTCATCTACATTTAAAATACGTATTAGATTTGGATGCCCAACAAAGTTTACCCCATAGAAATCGTATGTTTCTCTTTCCATAAAATTGGCAGCTGCATATAATGATGTAGCCGTAAACACATCAGGTTTTGCAATATCAGCAAACACTTTAAAACGTATGCGTACATTGTCTATCAAATTGTGCAAATGATACACCACACACAATTCTTCGCCTTTGTTATCAGGATAATGAACGGCTTGTAAATCTGTTAAAAATTTAAAACCCAGTTCTTCATCATCAAACAAAAACTGCATCACTTTTACATTAATATCTTTTTCGGCAACAAATGTGAGCATGCCATAAGGCTGGTCCCAATGACTGAGTTGCTCGCCAAATTTATCGGTAAGTTTTTGTTGTATTATTTCGTTTGTTAAAGCCAT
>JAYSWO010000485.1:0-2983 GCA_043717975.1 Ferruginibacter sp.
ACGAAAACACTGTAGCCACCAATTTATTTGATGAGGTATATGTAGTAACCGATCACCAAATTATTTTTAATGAAATAACCAATCATGGTGGCAAAGCTATTATGAGTATTGCCCAACACGAAAGTGGCAGCGATAGAATTGCTGAAGCTGTAAAAGATATGGATGTAGATGTGGTAGTAAATGTACAAGGTGATGAACCATTTGTAAGTAAACACATGCTTCAAAAACTGGTGCATGTATTTATGGATGATGAAAAAGTACAAGTAGCTTCTCCCATAAAAAAAATTACTGACCTAGCACAAATTACCAATCCAAATATTGTAAAAGTAGCTGTAGACAAAAATTTGAACTCTTTGCTTTTTAGTAGAAGTGTAATTCCCTACCACAGAGAGCAAAGCATAACACCCGATTATTATGAACATGTAGGTGTATATGCATTTAGAAAAGAAGCACTTATGCAATTTACTACTTGGGAAATGACCCCGCTTGAAGCTGCTGAAAAAATAGAATGTCTCCGTTATCTTGAAAATGGGGTAGCATTGAGAATGGTACTAACCGAAGGTGAAATTGTTAAAATTGACGTACCAGAAGATTTATTGCGTGCAGAAGCTCATTTTAACAAAATTTTGTGATATCGATATTTTGTGGTAGATTTATGTTACGTAAATATTAAAGTCATGAAAAATTTATTCAACCCCGACACGTATTGTGAACTTACTTTTAGAATTCAGAACTTACAACCAGAAAGCAAAGCAAAATCTAGCAACATGAATGCTCCACAAATGCTGGCGCAAGCTTCTGAAGAATGCAGGGTGCCATTAAGCGACAAGCCAATGCCCCGCACCATTATGGGAAGACTTTTTGGATGGGCAACAAAGCCTGCATTATATAACGATGAACCTTTGACACAAAATTTACTTACTACAACTTCTGTTCCGACCGAACCAAAAGATTTTAATCAAGAGTTACTAGGGCTTTTAACATTGGTAGAAACTTTTCACACAACAAATACAGAAAATATTGGTCGCTATGCACACCCAGTGTATGGAAAAATCACTCCTGAACAATGGGGGCAAGCGATGTACAAAAATTTAGACCGCCATTTGGTGGAGTTTGGTGTGTAGGTTACTTTTTGTAGGGGAAATCTACTACAGCAGTTTTTAGCATTCTTCTTAGAATGGAAAAAATGTCTTCATCAATTTTTCCATTGGGAAGGTATTCTTTTTGCCATAAAATGGCTGGGCTCGTATTTTCTACAACACCAATTTGTGTAACTACTTTAAACCTACTTCCTAAAAAAGGTAAACCAATGCCTAAAGCTAAAAATGTATTGTAATCTTTGTTATCAAATTTTTTTGATAAATTAACATTACAAAAAACCACTGCATCTACATTCAACATTTTTGCCAATGTATCTTTAGAAAGTTCTCTAAATGTTTTAAAGCTCATCCCTTTTGAAAACAATAAGTCGTTTGTTTTTTTTATATCCAATAATGTAATCCGGTAAGATTTTTTATTTTTTTGAAACCATTTATTCATTTCATCTTGAATCATAAAACTAAGCTTCAATTCAGAATCATTAATCTGCTCCTGCGATATCTTATTTTTATCGGTTTCACTCAATAAAAAGCTAGCAAATGCGGGCAATAATGCCAGTGTTTTATGCTTAGCAGCCATTTCTTTAAAATTTGAAACTTGCTTTGTTTCAGTGCATCCAAGAATAAAAAATACAGCCGTTAAAAAACAGGTTACTTTTTTCACATTCTATAATTTTATCAATTTTTCTACCGCAGCCTCTAGCGTACTTTCTTTTTTTGCAAAGCAAAAACGCAATACATTGTTTTCTACAGGCGTTTTGTAAAACGAACTTACAGGTATCGTAGCTACACCGCATTCTTTTACCAATCGTACTGCCATATCATATTCTTTTTCTTGGGCAATATTTTTATAACTATAAATTTGAAAATAGCTACCGTAGCTTGGCAAGGGTTCAAACCGAGTTTGCTGCATTAAGCTTTGCAAATAATCTCTTTTTTGTTGTAATGCTTTTCCAAGCGTTAAATACTCATTTTCGTTTTGCAAAAAATCGGCCAGGGCATATTGTACAGGACCAAAAACAGTAAATACATTAAACTGGTGTATTTTTCTAAACTCTTTTGTAAGTATTGCAGGCGCTATACAATAGCCAGTTTTCCAACCTGTGCAATTGTACGTTTTACCAAAAGAAAAACATACAAAACTTCTTTGGCACAATTGAGGATATGCAAGAATGGATAAATGTTTTTTATCATCAAAAATTAAATGCTCATACACTTCATCGCTAATAATAAATATGCCTGTACCATTGGTTATTTCTTCTAAAAATACCATATCACTTTCATCCAACACTGCGCCTGTAGGGTTGTGCGGCGAGTTGATGATGATGGCTTTTGTTTTTGCGGTTATTTTTTTTCTTGTAAGTTCTTTATCTATTCTATAATCATTTTCTGTAAGGGGAATTGTTATGGCAATAGCTCCACATAATTCTATTTGAGGAATGTAACAATCATATGAAGGTTCAAATACAATTACTTCATCTCCCGGCTGCAAAATAGCGGTAAGAGCTGTGTACAATGAATACGTACCGCCAGGCGTAATGGTTATTTCGTCTATTGGGTTAAGATTTGTAACATATAATTTTTGTACTTTTTCTGCAATACGTTCTCTCAATAATGGCAACCCATTTGCATGTACATATTGGTTGTATCCATCTTTCATTGCTTTGTTTACAAGCGCTATTAAATTTTCATTCATAGCATAATCTGGAAAACCTTGTATAATCGGCAAAACCAAACGTCCGATATTTTAAAACCAAATGTCCAAAAAATAACCGACAATTAAAAAGTGTTTAAATGTCGGTTAAATAGTCAATAGTTCATAGTAAGCACCTCAACCTTCCTACCACCACCAGCTGCACGGTTCAATTCCAACTCAACAACCTTCC
>JAYSWO010000486.1:0-7444 GCA_043717975.1 Ferruginibacter sp.
GATTTAGATGATTTAGAAAAACTGAAAGATATATAACTGCAATGATCAATTTCTCCAATTCCACCATAGAAAAAGTATCCGTACACAACGTAGGCAATAAAACCAATGAAGAAGAATTAATACTCTCCAATGAGCTGTTAGATATATCAGATAATTTGGTAAAAGCATTGTTATCCAAATTTTTTCTTACGCCTTTTACCAATGTAGAGTTTAACGCCTTCACCTTTAGCAATGGCGATTTCAACATGAATCCCTTGTACAATTTTGCCAGTAATATTTTCAGCAATGAAAAAACACTACATAAAAACGCCATAGATATTGCAAAATATTTATTCGAAATATCTGTACACCCACAAATAAAATCGGGAGATCTTTTTGTAGCCTATTTTAAAGATGTAGAAATAGCAGAAGCCATGACGGATGCCATTGGTATTTTTAAATCGGAAAACAGGCAATCGTTTTTGAAAGTAGATAATGAGGATGCCAATTTTAGCATACAATACGATGATGGTATTAATATAGATAAGTTAGACAAAGGTTGTTTGATATTGAATGTAAACAAGGAAGAAGGCTTTAAAGTATGCATTGTGGACAAAGCCAATAAAAATACCGAAGCACAATATTGGAAAGATGATTTCTTAAAACTAAAACCTTTAAGCGACGAATATCATTTTACAAAAGACATCATGAGCATTACCAAAGATTTTGTAACCAAGCAACTCACAGAAGAATTTGTGGTGAGCAAGGCAGATCAAATAGATTTTTTAAACCGCTCTGTTGATTATTTTAAAACAAACGAAACCTTTAACCAAAAAGAGTTTGAAGCTCAGATTTTTATTGATAAAGATGTAAGAAAATCATTTCAAGATTTTGATGCCTCTTATAGAGTTACAAACAATCTCGAGTTGGACGACCATTTTGATATCTCTGTGCAAGCCGTAAAAAAACAAGCGAGGGTTTTTAAAAGTGTATTAAAACTCGATAGAAATTTTCACATATACATACACGGCGATAGAGAATTAATAGAACAAGGCATAGATGCCGACGGTAGAAAATTTTACAAACTCTATTTTGATAAGGAGGCATAAATATTAATAATCTATCCATTCCTCTTCATGGTATTTTTATCAGCACAGTTGCAATCTATGAAATGTTTTATATTTTTTAAATTTAATACATTAGAAAATATACTATATTTATGGATCGATATTAAAGCTATTTCTTTTGCAAAAATTAAATATTCTTACCTTGAAAGAAAACATTAAAATTGGAACCATATTCACCGTACTTTTTGCCATTTTAATTGGCATATTATTTTACTTAGATACACTTTTCCCCTACAGACCATCATTGTTTCATAAAAAAACATTTATTCCTATAATCATTGCATTTATAATTGTTTTTTGGGGAAGCGTTTTACTTATCAAAAAAAAGAAAACACCATGAGAACACACTTGAAATTATTTATGCTAATTGGATGCTTATTCTTTAGCTCAAATATGTTTGCGCAACCACAGGTAACAGAAGAAATTAGTGCTCTTGAAAAACTATTCGATGCAGTTTCTAGTTTGTTCTCTAAATCAGATGAAGTAGCTATGCGAGCAGACAAATATAAATTCAAAAAAATTGGAACAGAAATGTATAGTGGTCTTTACTCCATCATTACCGACAAACAAATTTTATTGGAAAAAATAAAAAGTAATAATTGGAAAGATTACAAAGAATCACTAAACCGATTTTCAAAATCTATATCTGAACTAAAAGATATTTTAGAAAAAAGCAATGCACTCACAATGGAAATAGGTATTGACGCAATAAACATTTCTAAAATGCTGAGGTTAGATATTTTTAAAAAAGAATCTATGCTTGACCAAATAGAATTTGCAGATGCCAATACCAAAACAAATGTTATTGAAAATTTGAATAAGGGTATTACATTGTTAACTAAATCAAAAGATAAATTGGAAAGTTTTATTAAAGTACTATAAAAAGGTTATAACACTTTTAGTAAAAAATACATTGTTTTAATTTTTAAGATTTAGTAATATAATTTATAGCATTAATTTTGTTAATTATCAATAAATTTAGCTATGAAAAATGTACTACTAATTTGCATACTGTACTTTTTATTTACGTCAAATTAAAGCAGTCAGCCAGTTATTAATTTTAATTCATTACCAATAAATGGACTCAGTAGTCCAGTATGAAATAGTGTTTGTACCCTACTTATTTTACTGTAAAATTTTTACTACGTTCTACATTTTTATTATACATATAGCAACGATTGTACTTTTAGTGCGTCATTATATAAAATACACCCCATGAAAAGAATGTATACTTTCCTGTTTTTTGCTTTTGCACTCTCCTCTCCTTCTTGTAATACGGTAAAACAATTATTTTCTGCAGACGATGCCACAGGAGCCATCAAAGAATTGCTTTCTTTTGGAACACAATATGGGGGCGATTTGTTAAGCAAGAAAAATGCCATGAGCAAAGAAAATATTTTGCAATCTATTTTACCTGGCGATGCAGGTAAAATTTTAAGTACATTAGAAACGTTGGGTTTGAGTAGTGAAATAAATAGATTTTCCTCTACCCTTACTATAGTTGCAGAAAAATCAGCAGAAAAATCTGTACCTATTTTTTTACAAGGCATAAAAAATATGGGTTTTAAAGATGCTGTAGGCATTGTAAAAAAAGGTGGTACTTCAGCTACAGATTATTTGCGCAGTAGCATTGGCGATACGATTCGTAGAGCCATTACACCAGTTATTAATAGTGGTTTGGAAGAATACAAATTGGTAAGCCAATGGAATAATTTAGTAGCCCCTGCAAAAATGTTTTTGGGAGATAAACTAAATGTAGATTTAGGCAATTTGCTAAGTGCTGTTTTGGCCAATATGATGTTTAATAAAATAGCTGAAAAAGAAATGGCTATACGAAGCAAGGCAGCGGAAAGAAAAACGGCGTTGTTACAAAAAGTTTTTGGACAAGTGTTGAAAAATATGCCAAATGGCAACTAGAAAATTATATTATTACATTGGCACAAGTCCTTTAAAATTGTCAAATATTTCAATATCAAGTCTCTTGAAAATTAACCAATGTGTATTGATATATCGCAACACTATTGGTGATTGCCTTTATAATTCATAAAGAATAATTACAGAAACGCCACTTTAAAAAAAGTGGCGTTTCTATAATTACGAATTCTTTATTTCTACCATTTCGTGTTCATCATGTTTATACCTAAATAACAATAAAAATAATATCAAAATAACCAAAGCGTATCCTGCAAAACTAAACCAGATACTTTGCCAATCTTTTACACCCACATTGTTAACGGTAGTAGTAAAATAATCAACTATTTTACCTGCAAACATGCCCCCAAATATAGCACCCAAACCATTCGTCATTAGCATAAACAAGCCTTGTGCACTAGAGCGTATTTTACTATCAGTTTGTTTTTCTACATACAAAGAACCAGATATATTAAAAAAGTCAAATGCCATACCATATACAATCATTGACATGATTAAAAACACAAAACCAGTGCCGGGGTTTCCAATACCAAACAATGCAAAACGCAATACCCAAGCAGCAAGACTAATTAGCATTACTTTCTTTATGCCATATCGTCTTAATACAAATGGTATGGTTAATATAAATACAGTTTCAGAAATTTGAGAGAGTGAAATCATAATATTAGAATGCTTTACGGCAAAAGCATTTTTGTAAGCGTCCATTCCTCCAAAATCTAACAAGAAAGAAGTGCCGAACATATTTGTAATTTGTAATGCTGCACCAATAAGCATAGCAAACAAAAAGAATACTGCCATTTTTCTATCTTTAAATAATACGAAAGCATCTAATCCAAGTATTTGAAAAATATTTTTTTTCGCAGTGCTTTTTGTTATTGGACAAGCTGGTAAAGTAAAGCAAAAAATGGCTGTAGCCACTTCAGCAGTAGCGGCAAAATTAAATTGTTTGTTATTGCCAGTCCAACCTAATAAATCTACCAGCCACTCTGCTACAATAAAGCCTATTGTACCCCATACCCTTATTGGTGCAAAGCTTTTTTGCACATCAAAATTGTTTTTTGACAATAACGTATAAGAAACAGAATTACTCAAAGCTATGGTAGGCATGTAAAAACAACTTGTAAAGAAAATTGCATAATACAACTCATTGGCATTGGTAAGCGTACCTGCATAGTACAAACATACGCCTGCAAGTAAATGACATAACCCCAAAACTATTTCTGCACGAAGATATTTATCGGCAATGATACCCATAAGAGCAGGCATGAATAAACTGGCCCAGCCCATTGTGCCATATGTAGCACCAACAAGACTTCCCCGCACACTCATATCACCAGATAAAGTAAACATATAACCACCAAGTGATATTAGCCAAATACCCCATACAAAAAATTGCAAAAAATTCATTGTTATTAGCCTATTCTTTAAATTCATAGCTTTTATTTTGGTTTATTAGTTTTAGTGTGAATGAATTTGTAAGATATAAAATTATTACCGCTACTTAAAAAATCTTTTGCACAAAAAAAGCTGGCATTTGCCAGCTAACAAAATTTTGCCCCTATTTATTAAGGCTTCATTTCTGTAGTAACTTGTTGTTGTGCTTTGTTACCGACAGATGGTACGTTTTGTTGATCAACAGATCTTAACAAAAAATAACCAACAATAAGACTCCCAACCATTACAGTACAAGCAAGAATTAAAATAATATTTAATTGCTCAGCGGAAAATCTATACAGAAAACCTTTTGACTTAATTGGGTCAGTTGTTTCAACTTTAGGTGAATAGTAAGTTAGTTCTTCAAACATTGGAATTGGTTTTAATAAAGCAAAGCTATGTTCATAATTGTTTTTAAACAAGGTACTTTATACTCAATCTTTTGGATAGTAAATTTTTACAAAAAAATCATAAAATAAGTAATATTACTAGGAATATTTACAAAGTGCTGATACTTAGCAAAATTAAAAATGTACGCTTAACATATAAAAAATGATAATTTCCGTATGTTAAATTATTAAATGTGTAGTTAGATTAAAAATGCCTATCTACTTATTTCAATAACAAATATTTGAATTCAATTTTTACAATAATTGAATGATTTATTGCTTCTTAGTTTCTTAATTTTGTAAAAATATATACCTGATGAGTGTTTCAATAGATATTCTGATTACTTCAACAAAAGATATTGATCTAAAAAATATAGCCCAAAAAGTAAAAGATGAAATAAGGATTGATGATAGTGAATGTATTACACTTTTTGAAAAAGCAGATCTAGCTTTTGTAGGAGCACTTGCAAATTTTATAAGAGAAAAATTACATGGCCAAAAAACATATTTCAATAGAAATTTTCATATTGAGCCTACAAATGTTTGCGTTTTTAGTTGCAAATTTTGCTCTTATTCCAGATTGTATGCAAACAAAGAGGAAGGATGGGAACTTAGTATAGATCAAATGCTAGATATTGTAAAGGGTTATGATGGAAAACCCATAACGGAGGTACATATTGTAGGCGGAGTGCATCCAAAAATGAACTTAGCCTATTTTATTGAATTAATACAAAAGATACATACACATAGGCCCGACCTGCATGTAAAAGGGTTTACTGCAGTAGAGCTAGATTATATGTTTCGTAAGGCCAAACTTAGTGTAGAAGATGGAATGAAAACCTTACATGAAGCGGGTTTACAGTCATTACCCGGTGGTGGTGCTGAAATTTTTCATGAAGATATTCGCAAAGAAATAGCTGGAGATAAAGTAACTGGAGAAGGGTGGCTTCATATACACGAAACAGCACATAACCTGGGTATGCACAGTAATGCAACAATGCTATACGGACATATTGAAAGATTTGAGCACAGGGTAGATCATATGAGGAAGTTGAGGGATTTGCAAGACAAAACAAAGGGCTTTAATACCTTTATTCCTCTCAAATTTCGCAATAGCAATAATGATATGAGTTATGTAGACGAAAGCACCATTACCGAAGATATGCGTATGTACGCTATTGCAAGAATATACTTAGATAACTTTCCTCATTTGAAAGCATATTGGCCAATGCTTGGAAGACAAAATGCACAATTATCTTTATCTTTTGGTGTGAACGATATAGATGGCACTATAGATGATTCTACAAAAATTTATAGTATGGCAGGCAGCGAAGAGCAGACGCCATCTATGACTACAGAAGAACTAGTTACACTAATAAAACAAGTAAACAGAAAACCAATTGAAAGAGATACTTTATATAATGAAATAAAAGACTTTAGCTAAAAAATTAATGTACATATTTACTACCCTGCATAAAATTGCAGGGTATTTTTTTGAGAAATAGCCAAAGAAAAACCCCATTCAGTGAAGAATGGGGTTTTTACGTATTTTGAAAAGTAATATTAGAAATTTCTAACTGCTAATTCTGTTCTTCTGTTTTTAGCACGACCTGCTGCACTTGTATTATCAGCTACAGGTTTTGTTTCTCCATAACCTGTAGATTTCAAACGGTCTTCAGCAATGCCTTTAGACACTAAATAATCTTTAACAGATTTTGCACGATTATCAGATAAAGTTTGATTTTTAGCATCATCGCCTTGAGCATCTGTATGACCATCAACATCTATCATCAATGATTCATCAGATTTTAATAATTCTGCAACTTCGTTTAATGCTTTGAAAGATTTAGGCAATAATTTGAAACTACCTGTTGCAAAGAAAACATTTTTAGCTGCGTAGTTTATTTTATCAACAACCGCTTTATCTATTTCAGGGCAACCTTGGTTGCTTGCAGGACCTTTACGATCAATACATTTATCATCTTCATCATTCACACCATCACCATCCGTATCAGGTATTGGACAACCTTGATAACGAGCCAAACCTTTTACAGTAGGACATTTATCTTCTTCGTCATTTACACCATCACCATCCGTATCAGGTATAGGACATCCTTGGTATTTTGCAAGACCAGCTACATCAGGACATTTATCTTCAGCATCAGCAATACCGTCACCATCTTTATCAGGACAACCTTGCAAAGCCGCTGTACCAGCTACATCAGGACATTTATCATCTGCATCTAAAACTCCATCTCCATCACGATCTGCAACCACTGGTGCGGGAGGAAGTGGAGCTACTTTTACCTTTTCCTTTGCCTCTCCAATACTTTGTGCAAATCCTAAAGAATAAAACAAATTATCTTTTATTACATCTTTTGTAAGGGCAAAACGATATTGCGCTTGTGCAATTATATAACTAGTGCTTTTTAAGTTAACTTGAAATCCCAAACCTGCAGGAAGATAAGCTCCAAATTTACCAGAGTACAACCCAGCACCTACACCACCTGTAAGAAATGGAGCTATTAATGAATTATCTCCATAAGGTCTAAAGTTTAAAGACGGCTCTAATTCTATACCAAG
>JAYSWO010000487.1:0-2980 GCA_043717975.1 Ferruginibacter sp.
AAAACACGCTAGTTAAATTTCTCCCACTTACAAAGTGTTTACTGAATTTGCTTTTTGGTAGAGGTTTTACGTCCAATACCAAAAGCTGATAAACAATTTCTACTTTTATTGATTCAGCATTTTTTAAGAAGTGCTGTACTTCTTCTTTTCAAGAAGCATTCGTGGTGCTTTGCTTTTACCAATTTAGCTATCCGAGCTGTTTTCGGAGTGGGAGTCGAACCCACATTAAAAGACTATTGCTCTAACCAACTGAGCTATCCACCTTTCGGCGAAGAGGAGTCGAACCTCTGACCCATAGTGTTAGGGCATTGCGTATTTAAGTATCAGCATACAGATAGTTATTACGTCTGCACTACAGTGCTTTTTGCAAACACTTGTATAGTTACCGCTAATAAACAAATACCCTTCTTGCCTTTTGGCAAGCTTTTTATTCATATTGCTATGAAAAATATTTTAATTCATCATTACCTCATCTCTCCTAAACCCCAACACTTGTATTTTTTCTACCGCATGTTCTTTTTCATTTGGGTTGGCTATTTCTGCAATCGTCATTGGTTTGGTTACCACATTTTCTACGCCAAAATGATTGGATAGTTTTTGTGCTTTTTCTATACTAAGTTTTCCAAACTCATGTTTTGCTATTAATCTTCCCTTTCGCAACAATGCACTATCTACCATCGTAAGCGAACTGTTAAACGTGCATATCAACTGTACATTTAAAAAATCTGCTAGCAACCCATCAGAAATGTTTAATAGGTTTGATACCGAAGCATTGCCACTCAGTTTTCTATCCATAATCACATTTTCCGCATCTTCAATTATAAGTACACTATTGGGGTTGCTCACAAGCAATTGAATAAAATCGGGGCTCGTAATATCTCCTGCTACACTTGGCGAAACAAACAACACACGCTTTTTTATTTTTCCAATTAAATAACGTAAGTAAGTTGTTTTGCCTGTACCTGGAAGCCCATGCAATAAAACGATTCCTTTATCTTTATTGTTGCTTAACCTTTTTGTAATAACTGCATCTATTTCTTTAAACGCATCTTCATAAAAAAGTCCGATATCTAATTTTGTTCGTTTTACTTCTAGCTGTTTTAATTCTAATCCATTCCTACCACGGCTTATCAAATTTATTTCTAACGGTTTTCTACGTTGCTTTTCTTTAAATTGTTTCATAAGCAATGTGCATTCATTTATAAAAACCTCTTGCATACCGTCGTTATAAATTTGACAGAAATAGGTATCAAACTCCATGATACAGCCGTTTTGCATAATCAGAAACGTTTCATCAAATACATATTTTCTTTTTTGCTTATCATAATAACGATAGCCATGCGTCGATTTTATTAAATGCCCAAATGTTGCTTTAATGGCATCAAATGCTTTTTCTCCATCAATACCATTTATATAATGTGCGCTCGGTATTTTACCAAAACAATATAGATAAAGCGACTTTCCACATAAAAAACCATTGTCGAATATGCTGTTGGCATTAATCGTTTTTTGGTTTGTATAATTTTCCATTTTTTTATTTTTTGCAAAAGCCTCCTTATACCCTATTTAAGAGTTTGCTTAAAGACTTTAATTTTTTTTGATTTTAAATTCTCTACACTACTTCATAAAAGTGTTTGAGGAAATATTGTAACGTTGCTTTAATATTTGAATATTGAGCATTTAAAGTTGATTATTGAACATTTGTATTTTAAAAAATGCGCAACACACAATGTTCAACTTTCAATGCTCAAGTCAAGTCCCCTTCGGAAAGATTTAGAGGGGCTTCTACTGTACCACCTTATTCGCACAGCTGCTACTAGCAAAGGCTTCGGGCTTCGCTTTGAAGGCAAATCCCATTCCTTGTATATAGCCCATGGCTTCTTTTAAAGCATCGTTACTTTTAAAATTGGGGTTGGTATTTATATCCGCATGCACTTCCATATCTACATTGTACATGGTAAATATTCTGCAAAGCGCATACGCTACTTCTATACTTTTTCCAACTTCCAATAGCATACGTTCTTTGATGTACATTTTTTGCCTAGTGGTTTCATTACGTATGTACATAAACCCACCTTTGCCTTTGCGCACAAAAACAATTACGGTTGCAAAATCAGTATCCTTACCTTTAGCTTGGCTGTCGGTACCTATACAAACTTTGAGTTCGTTGCCTGCTTCTTTTTCTCTAAGCACTGTTTGCCTCACTTCATCTTCAATTGAACCCTCTATCAATTGACCATTGAGTTTTCTCCATTGATGTTTTTGTTCCATTCGATTTAGCTTTATTGGTTTTATAATTGTTGAGTAATTTAACTCAATTATTTTTTGTTATCGTTTGTTAATCATTTTTTAATATGCTTTTCCACAGTTTTTATTTGTTTGTGGACAAAATATGCTTCGAGCCTATCCTACTGCGACTTTAACGCATCACTCTATCCCTATTTTAGTAGGAAGTTATTTGTCCAAATAAAAAGATGATTCAAAAATTCGTTCCGACTTGCATTCGTATAATAACGTTGTGTCTTCAAATACATCTTTTGCGGAGAATATCAGATTCGAACTGATGAGACTTTTACGCCTTGCTGCATAGCAAGCAGTTCTCTTAACCACTTGAGTAATTCTCCATTTTTTTTTGCGGAGAGAAAGCGATTATTCACAACACATTTATTTTCTTTTTTGTGTTCATGAATTCCGCTTCGCTCCATTTCGAACGCTTGAGGCTGTTACACCTAGACTGTTTTCAAGACAGCTTCCAAGACCAACTGGACTCTCTCCATATTTTTTTGAGGATGAAAAAAGATTCCCTGTCTGACGACGAGGCAGGGAACTTTAACCTTAGACTTAACAAGTCTCCGCTCTGCCGTTGAGCTATTCATCCTTCTAAAGTAATGACTGAAAGACTCGAACTTTCAACCTGTACGGTATAAGCGTACTGCTCTAACCATTGAGCTAAATCATTATTCGTTGCGACTACAAGATT
>JAYSWO010000488.1:0-2973 GCA_043717975.1 Ferruginibacter sp.
AGGCACTTTTACAGAATGGCTTCGTAGCAAAGGTAAAGTGGGTGGGCAACACAAAGTACCAAGGCTTAGCAATGAAAGAAAGATTGTAGAAGAAATACTTAATCTCATAAACAAAAAAGTATGAAAAAGTTATTGAAACGTACACTCATTATTGTTGTTGTGTTGTTACCTTTAATGACGTTTGCTCACTTCATGGTTTTTCCACAAGAGACACGCTGTATTTTTATTTCATTTTCTAATTTTGAACACAAGCAAAATGTGTATTACAGTAAAACAACAACGCAAGTAGAAAATTTATTTCAAGTAAAAAAAGCAGCAGAAGAGAAAGTGCAAAATTTTTGGAAAGAAAATGCAGTGCTAGATTATACATTGATATACTGTAATAATAAAAATGAATACGGTAAATATGGCACGCCAAACACACCTGCTACTACGCAAAGAAAACTAGGGGCTTTTATAGTGATAAGCAATGAAGGGGTAGATGAACAAATAATAACACACGAAATAACACACACGATTTTGTACAACCATATTGGCTGGTATAAAACCATATTTAAAATTCCCACTTGGTTTGAAGAAGGCTTAGCCATGCAAGTAGATGATAGAGAACAATATGCTATTGATAATTTGCAAATTAAAATAGATAATGGGCTTACATTGCCAAATATATCTACCATAGCAAATGCTGCGCAATTTTATAGTGGAGATGATGATACTATAACACTGCATTATACCATGGCAAAGTATATAATATTCGAATGGCTAAAAACACATTCTCTCTCTTTGTTTTTAAAAAAAACGAAGAGTGGAGATACTTTTGAAAAGGCATACAAAGAATCTGTAAAACAATAAAATTGAATTCAATATTTTTGCTCATTAATACATACTAATATGAAATTACTAGAAAACAAAACCGCCATCATTACAGGAGCTGCAAGAGGCATAGGCGAAGCAATAGCTATAAAATTTGCAGAGCAGGGTTGTAACATAGCCTTTACGTATGTGAGCGATAGTAGTATTGAAAAAGCAAATGCCCTAGAAGCAAAGCTGAATGGCTACGGCATTCTGGCCGTAGGGTATAAAACAAATGCTGGCGACTATGCCGCATCAGAAATTTTTGTAAATGAAGTGCTAAAAGCGTTTGGGCAAATAGATATTTGTGTAAACAATGCTGGTATATCTAAAGACAATTTGCTGATGCGTATGACACCCGAGCAGTGGGATGATGTAATGACGGTAAACCTAAAAAGTGTTTTTAATATTACCAAGCAAGTTATTCGTCCGATGATGAAAGCTCGTAGCGGTAGCATTATAAATATGAGTAGCATCGTTGGCGAAACTGGCAATGCAGGACAAAGTAGCTATGCCGCAAGTAAAGCTGGTATAATTGGATTTACAAAAAGTATAGCCAAAGAAATTGGCAGCAGAAATATTCGTTGCAATGCCATAGCACCTGGTTTTGTAGAAACCGATATGACAAGCTACTTGCAAGAAGGTGAAGCTGCGGAAAAATATAAAGCATCTATACCGCTAGGTAAATTTGCCGCAGGAGAAGACATTGCCAACGCCGCATTATTTTTAGCAAGCGATATGGGTAGCTACGTAACTGGGCAAACAATAAGTGTTTGTGGAGGATTGAATATTTAAATATGATAACCATTGTACCATATAAAGAGGATTACAAAGAGTATATTAAGTTATTAAATTATGAATGGCTTGAAAAATATTTTGCTGTAGAGCCAATTGATGTTGTACAACTATCAAACCCACAAACAGAAATATTAGATAAAGGCGGGAAAATATTTTTTGCATTAGATGATAAAGCAGTAGTAGGAACCGCTTCTTTGCTTAAAGTAAGCGATGAAGAGTATGAGTTGGCAAAAATGGCCGTTACAGAAAAATACCAACATGCAGGTATTGGTAAAATGCTTATGGATTATTGCATAGCCGAAGCAAAAAATTTACAGGCAAAAAAACTTACACTATTTTCCAACACAAAATTAGAAGCTGCTATACATGTGTATCAGAAATATGGTTTTGTAGAAATTCCATTGCCTGAAGAATTGCATTATGTAAGGAGCGATATTAGGATGGAGAAAGTGTTGTGAAATAATGTAAGATATAAAATCTTATATCTTAAACTTCATATCATTTACCATGTCTTGAAAGGTAGTTTCTTTTTTAATGTCCTTGTTCCAAGCAAAGCCTTTTTCTATTAGATCTAATTTTTCTGTAATGGTGGCGCCAACTTTGTTTGGTTGGTTGGCCATTATAAATGCGGTATCAGAAATGGCAAGCGCATTTTCAATATCGTGGCTTACAATAATGAGTGTGTTCATTTCGTCTAGTGTAGATACTTTAATTAGTAAATCAACAACCTTATCTATTACCAATGCATCTAAACCTGAAAAAGGCTCGTCTAACAAAATAAAACTATTAGAGGTAAGTGCTTGTTGTAATATACTTACCCGCTGGCGTTGCCCGCCGGATAGTTGTAAAGGATATTTATCCAAATGCTCTGTAAGTTGAAACTTATCGCCATACTCTTTAATGATATTGTTTTTATCCGTTTCTGTATAATTTTTATTGTTGTGTGCAAGCGCTATTTCTAAATTTTTTCTAATACTGCGATGGTTAAACAAAATATAGTTTTGTGAAACCACACCTACTTCACCTTCTCTTACCTCATGCATATCATCCCCAATGGTTACTTTGCCTTTGGTAGGTTTGTTCATACCCGCTAGTATTTTAAAAAGCTGGGTTTTACCAATACCACTTCGCCCTATTAATGACACTACTTGTCCTTGACACACATCTGGACGGATGATATCATGTATTTCAAAATTAATATCTCTCAGTATAACTTTATCACCATAAGAAAGACCAATATTTTCAGCCTTTAAAAGTGTTTTTGTTTTTTCGTATGTCATTATTTATCTCTTAATTGAATTTTTGTGTAAGGGAACAACCAAA
>JAYSWO010000489.1:0-2971 GCA_043717975.1 Ferruginibacter sp.
GAAATAGGCGAGGAACGAGACTATTGCAATGGATAGCCGGAAACCGAAGCACATTAATGCTTTCACTGCTCATGCTCCCAAAAAAATCACAACGGATCCACATCCACCACCACCTGCACGCTCTTAAACTTTTGCTCCACGCCCAATAAATTAATATGGTTGCGAATTACTTTTCTGTAGTTGCCACTCATGCCTACTTCTTTTGGTAGTTTTATCATAAGCTCCATGAGGTACATATTGCGCAAGCGCCCAACCACAGGCGCTGCAGGGCCGGTAATAAATTGTTTTAAATCTTGTCCGAGCAACGCTGCCAATTTGTGCGATGCCGCTTCTACCGTTTCTTTATCTCTATGCTTCATGGTTATCATTACCATGCGGCTAAAGGGTGGGTAAAAAAACTCTTTGCGTTTGTCTATTTCAAAATCATAAAACTGTTTGTAATCGTGTTGTTGTACGAGCAATAAAACGGGATGCTTTACATTCATAGCTTGTATCATTACCTTACCTTGCTCATGTTTTCGTCCCGCTCTTCCACTCACTTGCTCCATGAGTTGAAACGCTCTTTCGTTGGCACGAAAATCAGCAAAACTCAGCAACCCGTCTGCATCTAACACACCCACCAAATTTACTTTATCAAAGTCCAAACCCTTTACCACCATTTGTGTACCCACCAAAATATCTAACCGATGTTGTTCAAATAAATGAATGAGATTATCATGCGCCGTTTTGCCACGCACGCTATCCACATCCATGCGGGCAATACGAAATTTTGCAAAATCATTTTCCAGTTGTTCCTCAATTTTTTCTGTACCAAAGTTTTTTTCTAACCATACATTGGTACCACAGGCAGGGCAAGTAACCAGTTTTGGATATGTGCTGCCGCAATAATGGCAATGCAATTTGTTGCTGTATTTGTGCAGCGTGAGCGATACATCGCAATGTGTACACTGTGGTATGTACCCGCATGTACCGCAAATGGAGTATGGGTTGTAGCCTCTCCTATTTTGAAACAATATTACTTGCTTATCTGCTTCCACCGTTTTTTGTATGGCTTCTTTAAGCTGCGGGCTTATCATTACTTTGCCCTTTTCTTTTTGTACTACTTGGGTGGTATTTATAATTTCTATGGCTGGTAATTTTATGCCTCCAAAGCGTTCGTTTAATTCTACCAAGCCATATTTTTTTTGCTTGGCATTGTAATATGTTTCTAGCGATGGTGTGGCACTGCCCAATAAAATTTTGGCACCAAACAATGAGCCATAAAAAATAGCGGCATCTCTTGCATTGTAGCGTGGTGCAGGGTCTTGTTGTTTATACGATGGGTCGTGCTCTTCATCTACTATCACCAACCCTAATTCTTTAAATGGCAAAAACAATGAGCTTCTTGCGCCGAGTACAATTTTTATTTCGCCTGTGCGAATTTTGTTCCAAAGTTCTATACGCTCTTGGTTATTAAATTTAGAATGATAAATAGCAATATTGCCACCAAAATGTTTTTGTAAACGCCGAATAATTTGTGCTGTTAAAGCTATCTCGGGCAATAGATATAACACTTGCTTGCCCTGTGTAAAATATTCTTCTATGAGTTTTATGTAGATTTGTGTTTTACCACTACTCGTTACGCCATGTAACAAGCAAACGTTTTTTTCTGTAAATACTTGTCGTACTTCTGCTAGTGAATTTGTTTGTGCTTCGCTCAATTCAAAATCTATCTCTACTGATTTTGGCAGTGTTTTTATTCTATCAATGCTTCTTTTTTCTACAACCAGTATATTCTTATCCACCAAGCCCTTTATCTGTGCAGGTGTAGCGCCAGCTTTTTTTAATAATGCTGTTTGCGAAACTTCGCCCTCGGTTTTATTTAAATACAAAAAAGCTAAGAGCAATTCCATTTGCTTTGGTGCACCTTTCCATTCGTTTAGTAGTGGTGCTAACGCTTCTTCATTTGTATATTGATGATGGAGCAATACATAACTTTCCTTTTTTATTTTATATTTTTCAGTAAGGTCTTCTCTTATGTAGCAAACATTTTTTTCTATTAGTTTTTTTATTACAGGATATACATGTGTGGCATCTAATACTTGTTGCACTTCTGTAATGCTGAGTTCAGTTTTTAATTGCAACGCCTCGGCTATTAAATATTCTTCATCGCCAAGGTCTGTAAAATCTTCCCCGTAAGCTTCATTAAAAATCAAAACGGTTTCGCTGCTTAGTTTAAAATTGGCTGGCAATGCCGCCGCCATTACTTCGCCTTCGGTACACATGTAGTATTCGCTCATCCATTGCCATAGCTGCATTTGCTGTGGGTAAACCAATGGGGCATCATCCAATACATTTAAAATATTTTTTGTTTTGTATTCGGGCTTTGTAGTAATAATTTTTTTTATAAGCCCAGCGTATTTTTTATTTTTTCCAAATACAACTTCTGCTCTGCAGCCTGCATTTGCCTGAGCTAGCAAGTGCTCGGGTACTGCATAGGTATATACGTTAGGGAGTGCAAGCGGAAGAATTATTTCCGCCCAATGAGTGGGTTGGGGTTCATTAAAATTTAATTCGCTTTCTTGCATAACCTCACCCTCGGTCCCTCTCCACAGAGAGGGAGGCCAAGCTTTTGTTTTTCAATTAATCTTCAGTAATAAGAAATTTTTCATTAATTCTTTATTCAACATTCTAAAGCCCGCCCCAAAAATTATGATATGATAGTCTGAGCTTTATAACTTTTAACCTTCAACTTTCAACCTTCAACTTTCAACCTTCAACTTTCAACCTTCAACCTTCAACCTTCAACCTTCTTCACCCACCCATTCAACTGCATCCAGCTTTTGCACCGGTCCATCCAAAGCTCCCGGCTATTTTTTATGTGCATACCAAATCCGTGCCCGCCCGACTGATAAATGTGCAGCTCTGCAGGAATTTTTTTACTAATTAATGAATCATAAAATACGATGCTGTTCATAGGGCTTACGCCATC
>JAYSWO010000490.1:0-2964 GCA_043717975.1 Ferruginibacter sp.
GTAGTGACCCTGTAGCTAAATGGGGTTATAAAAAGAGTATTGTATATGGATTATTGTTTTCTGCTTTAGGTGCTGCCGCAATGATTATAGCGGTAAACCTTGGTACTTTTGCAGGTATGCTTGGTGGCTTGTTATTGTAGCTTTAGGATTTTCGTTACAGCAAACTGCTGCACAACCTTTCGCCATTGCTTTGGGAGATCCAACAACTGGTACAAATCGTGTAACACTAGGTGGCGCTATTAATTCTTTTGGTACTACCATTGGTCCATTGGTGGTTGGCTTAGCATTGTTTGGTACAACTGCAGCTATTACCGATGAAAAGATTGCTAGCTTAAGTTTAGGAAAAGTTATTTTATTATACAGTTGTGTTGGTGCGCTTTTTATTGGTGCAGCTATTATGTTTTACACTTCTAAAAAAGTACCAAGTGGTATTACGATAGAAAAAACGGATAAGGCAAACAAAGCTCTTGCCATGTTACTAATTATGACTGGGCTTTTGGCGGTTATGTTTGTACCAATCTTTAGTAGTTACAAGGGCGATCCAACATTATTAAGTGATATTCAGAAACATGATTTAGAATCATACAGACTTAAATGGCTCATGGGAGCTTTTGCTGTAATTGTAATTAGTTTAGTTTATGTAAATATATCTGCAAAGAAAAACGAAAATGGTTGGGGTGCTATGAAATATCCTCAACTATTATTAGGCATGCTTGGTATTTTCTTTTACGTAGGTGTAGAAGTTACAGTAGGTAGCAACCTTGCCGAATTAATGAAGTATCCTGCATTTGGTAGCTTTTCTTCCTCTGAAGCTACTCCATATATTGCTATGTACTGGGGAAGTTTAATGATTGGTAGATGGGCTGGTGCTGTAGGTGCCTTTGGATTCAGTAAACAAAAAAGAATGATGCTACAATTTATTGTTCCATTGATTGCATTTGTAATTTTGATAGTTGTAAATGCTGCTTTTGGATACGAAATGAAAAATCTTTATTGGTACATCATTTGTGTTCTAATTCAGATTGCAGCATTTTATATTAGTAACGACAAGCCAGCAAAAACACTTTTGATATTTTCTTTACTCGGCGTAGCTGCTATGGTTATTGGTACACTTACAACAGGTACAGTTGCCATTTATGCTTTCCTTAGTGGCGGTTTATTTTGCTCTATTATGTGGCCATGTATTTTTAGCTTATCAGTAGCTGGTTTAGGCAAATGGACTACACAGGGTTCTGCATTTTTAATTATGATGATATTGGGTGGTGGTATCATACCGCCTATTCAAGGAAAATTTGCAGATTATTTGCAAGCAAGTTCTACTGTAGCAGGTTCAGGTATTCATGATTCATATTGGATAGCCGCAGCGTGCTACGCATATTTAGCCTTTTTTGCATTTGTAGTAAAAGGAATATTAAGCAAACAAGGTATAGATTATGATGCAGCAGCAGAATCAACAGGTCATTAAAAAAAACACCGTAAAATATAAGCGTATAACGATGCTAGACTTATCAAACGACCATGCAATTGGAATAGACATTGGTGGTACAAATACCAAATACGGTATTGTAAACCATAGAGGGCAAATTGTATTTGAAGGCTCAATCAAAACAGATAAATATCTGGATGTACATGAGTTTATTGATGCCTTGTACGACAAACTACAGCCAGAAATAGATAGGATGAAAGACCTACATTTTATTGGCATAGGCATAGGCGCTCCTAATGGAAATTTTTATACTGGCACTATTGAGTATGCACCTAACTTAAAATGGAAAGGCATTATTCCTTTAGCACAGCTAATACAAGATAAGTTTAAGCTACCTGCCAAACTTACCAATGATGCCAATGCTGCTGCAGTAGGCGAAATGATGTATGGTGCTGCCAGAGGTATGAAAGATTTTATAATGATCACTTTAGGTACTGGCGTGGGCAGTGGCATTTTTGCCAATGGCGAGCTTATACTTGGGCATGATGGGTTTGCTGGCGAGCTTGGGCATACCATTGTGGTACCAGGTGGCCGCCTTCACCCAAACACAGGCGCCTTGGGTTCATTAGAGGCGTATTGCAGTGCTACAGGTGTTACTTATACCGCCAAAGAATATTTAACAGGAACTGAAGAACTGAGCTCATTAAGAGATATTCCGTTAGATGATTTGGATAGCAAAGCCGTATTTGATGCTGCCGTATCTGGCGATTCATTGGCGCAAAAAGTATTTAAAACCACAGGCGATATTTTGGGTATGGCATTGGCAAATTTTGTGATGTTCTCCTCGCCTGAAGCCATTATTTTATTTGGCGGTCTTACAAAAGCCGGTGATATTTTAATGAACCCAGTAAAAGAAAGTATGGAGCAAAACCTCTTGCCTATTTTTAAAAATAAAGTAAAACTTATTTTTAGTGAATTAAAAGAAAGCGATGCAGCTATTTTGGGAGCTAGTGCGCTGGTGTGGGATAGGTAAAAAAGTTAAAGGTTCAAAGTTGAAAGTTGTGCCTCAGATATTAATCCTCCTTTTGTAGGGAGGATTTTTTGTTGGACAAAAGCCTTTGGCTTTTGTCCAAACGATAGAAGCTATGGTCATCATTGTTGTGTCACTCACTTCATCGACATACCATTATTCATCTTTTATTATACATTAGATTATGCAATAGATTAATTCTTGTAACGCAAAAGATTAAAATTTAATCTTCGCTTTTCTGATAGATTTTTTTAACGATAATTTTAAAATGATATAACCAATAAGCCCTGCAATAAATGAAGAAAAAATAATAACCAGTTTTGCATTATTAATAATGCTTTCGTCATTAAAAGCCAGCATCGTAATAAATACCGACATGGTAAAACCAATGCCTCCTAAAAACCCAGCACCTGCAATGTGTTTTGGTTTTAATTCTTTTGGTAGTGCACTTACACCAAGTTTTACAGCCAACATGCTACATGAAAAAATACCAATGGCTTTACCCAAT
>JAYSWO010000050.1:0-5989 GCA_043717975.1 Ferruginibacter sp.
TCTTGTAACCTTTTGTGTTAAAAAGTTTAGTGGCTTCTATTAGAACATGTTCTTTGGTAGTTTGTGGCTGTCGCATACGTAAAGATACCAATTGGTATCTAAAGTAAAATTATTTTTATAAAATATAGAATTACATAATATGGTAGATTACCCTACCAGGTATGAAATAATACCCTCCCTATACCTTGCCTTTATAAGTAAGTAGAAAAAGTGCTTAGCTAATTATTGGTATAAAAAATAATTATGTTTGTATGGAAGCAAAAAAAATGAATTGTACCATTGAAATTCGATTTAAAATGATAAGGTCTATATCGTAACACCAAACTTTTTGTGGCAAAATCATCCTCTGTAAGAGAAGCACATAAATATTTATATCGTATTTTTAGCATTACCCCAAAACCTCTATTTTTTACATACAAACAGAGAATGGTATACAGTGTATCATTTTTTACAACTGTTTAAATTTTTATATAGTGGTATTCTTATGAGCAGTATTATTACTTTTCAATAAACGTCCTATTTTTTCCCAATTTACAGTACATAAAACAGGTACTATTAAAAATGGAAAATAAACACTTCTATACCTTACCAAAGAGCCAGCATTGGTGGTAATATATCCAGAAAAAAGAAATATTAAAAAAGTAAACAACAAGCCGAATACTATAGATGCATCTAATCCATTATTATTTTTAAAAGGATATAAAAACATCAGTATTATTAATGCTATATATAAAATAATTTCTACTGCAAATCCATTTAAATAAATATTACTAAACTCTGCTGGATAGGGAGATAAAAAAGAATGTCGTAAAGCCTTAGGAGCAGCAGTTATAAAGCTTTTTATGTTTGGTTGTAAGGTGTCATTTTTATATTGTGATTTTGCAATACCAAGAGAAAAAAATGCTTGTTGCTTTTCTACAACAATCCTTAATGGATTGTGTTTTTGTGGCAAAAATTGTGATAAACCTATAGCGATAGATGCTAGTAAAAATAATGAGCTAAATATTTTAATTGGGTTTATTTTGTATTTACTACTTACATACCATGCAAGGGCACAAGGCAACAAAATAACAGCAATAAAATTTCTAATTAGTAAAACAAATAAAAATGATAATAAAATATAAGTAATTCTCTTTTTTGTAAATCCTTTATCCAAAGAAAAATAAAGTGCATAGCAAAATATACCTAGTGCAGTAAACACCATCATATCTTTTGCTATCAGGGATGTGAAGTACAAAGTAGAAGGCAATAAAAAACAGCCAACAATGATGGACCAATGTTGTGTAGGATATATGTGTTTAAAAATTCTGAATAATGCAATATGACCTATGAAACCAGCAACATTAAAAAACAAACTATTGATGTAATAATTACCTTGGCTTAGTATGTTGCAAAAGCCAATTATTTTAAATAAAATATTGTTTCGTAAATCGTTCCAATAGGAGCCATTGGAGCCAAAAAATTCGCCATACTTTTTTGTGTAGTTAGAATCGAAAATGTCGGTAAAAAATATTTTAGGATGATGCAAGAGGTTATCATATTCTATTAAACCTTGTAATGTGTAGCCATACTGATCTGTATTGTCGTGCATTATAAAGTGATTAGCCAAGCCACCAATCACACCTACAGCTATTTTTGTAGCAAAAAGCAGTAAAACAACTTTTGTGCCCAAGCCTGCATTTTGTACAAATTTTATTTTGGTAATAAAATAGCAACAACCCAAAAAATATATCACAAATAGAAAATAAAACAAAACGTACATTTTTAGATGTGGGAAGATAGTTAAAATAATGACTTTTATTTATTAGTTGCAAACAAAATGCATATGTAAATTTGCACACACTAAAAAAATTACACATAACGCATCATGGAAATAACTGCACAAACCGCCGCACAACTACGTATTACTGAAGAAGAATTTGAACTCATAAAAACCAAGCTAGGAAGAACGCCCAATTTTACAGAGCTATGCGCCTTTAGTGGTATGTGGAGCGAGCATTGCAGCTATAAAAACTCAATAAAGTTATTAAAAACCCTGCCTCGTGATGGTGCCAAAATGCTTGTAAAAGCAGGTGATGAAAATGCAGGGCTCATGGATATTGGTGATGGATATGGTGTTGTATTTAAAATTGAAAGCCATAATCATCCTAGTGCTCTTGAGCCTTTTCAAGGTGCGGCTACAGGTGTTGGCGGTATTAATAGAGATATTTTTACTATGGGCGCTAGGCCCATAGCTTCTTTAAACTCACTACGTTTTGGAAATTTAAATGATGCAAAAACACAACATTTATTATCTGGTGTGGTAAAAGGCATTGGGCATTATGGAAATTGCTTTGGCGTACCAACTGTAGGAGGTGAAATATATTTTGAGGATTGTTATCATACAAACCCATTGGTAAATGCCATGAGCGTAGGTATATTAAAGAATGGAGAAACTGTATCTGCTACCGCTGAAGGAGAGGGAAACCCAGTTTTTTTTGTAGGTAGTGCTACTGGTAAGGATGGTATAGGTGGTGCATCGTTTGCAAGTGCAGAAATAACAGAAGATAGTGCACAAGATTTGCCTGCGGTGCAAGTGGGAGATCCTTTTCAAGAAAAAAAATTATTAGAAGCTTGCCTCGAAGTAATACAAACAGGTGTAGTAATAGGTATGCAAGATATGGGCGCAGCTGGTATTATATGTTCTACAGCAGAAATGAGTGCAAAAGGCAAAGCAGGTATGCGAATAGATTTAGAAAAAGTACCTACTCGACAAAAAGATATGAAGGCTTGGGAGTTACTATTGAGCGAAAGCCAAGAGCGTATGCTATTGGTGGTACAAAAAGGAAAAGAAAAAGCAGTATTAGACATTTTTGAAAAATGGGATTTGCCTTGCAGTGAAATTGGAGAAGTAACCAATGATGGTATGTTGCAATTTTTTATGAATGGCGTGTTAGAAGCTTTGCTACCTGCAGATGAGCTTGTGCTTGGTGGCGGCGCACCACAATACAGCCGTGAGGTACGTGAGCCCGCATACATACAAAAAATACAAGCATTTGATGCTACAAAAATACCTGTGCCGCAAGATTTAAAGATGGTAGCAGAAAAATTAATTGCCATACCAAACATAGCCAGCAAGCGCTGGATATATGAGCAATATGATAGCATGGTGGGTGCAGGCAATACAAGTACCAATGGTGTGAGTGATGCAGCCATTGTACTTGCAAAACCTACTAACAAAGCACTGGCGCTTACGACAGATTGTAACAGCCGCTATGTATTTGCAAACCCTTACAAAGGCGCTATGATTGCAGTGGCAGAAGCAGCCCGAAACATTGTATGCAGTGGTGGCGAGCCTTTGGGAGTAACCAATTGTCTAAACTTTGGCAACCCATACGACCCTGAAGTGTACTGGCAGTTTAGCAATGCTATAAAAGGAATGGGAGAAGCTTGCGTAAAATTTGATACACCTGTTACCGGTGGTAATGTGAGCTTTTATAACCAAAGCCCTGATGGACCTGTGTATCCAACACCTACGATTGGTATGGTGGGTTTGTTAGAGTCTGTGGCTGATAAAATGACCATGAATTTCAAAAATGAAGGCGATGCTATTTACCTTATTGGCGAAAGTAGAAACGATATAAACTCATCTGAATATTTGCATAAAATAATAGGACAAGAATACAGCCCTTGCCCGCATTTTGACTTGGAAGAGGAATATAAATTGCAACAGGTTATTTCTGTATTAATAAATGAAAAAAGTATTACTTCTGCGCATGATGTAAGCGAAGGTGGATTGTTTGTAACGCTTTTAGAAAGTGCCTTTACCAAAAACCTTGGTTTTACTGTTTCGCAAAAAGAGGATGGCATACGTAGTGATGCGTATTGGTTTGGCGAGGCGCAAAGTAGGGTAGTGGTTTCGGTAACAGCTGCGCAAGAAGAAAAGTTATTGACTGCTTTGAAAAATGCAAATATTAACCACTCAAAGTTGGGTGTAGTTGCATCATCTGCCATTGCAGTAGGAAAAGATAACTGGGGTAACGTAATGGAGTGGAAAGAGAAATATGATAATGCAATTAGTGGGGTGATGGGGAAAAAATAAGAGCAAAAAAATAATCCAATCATTCATCCTTAATACTTTTGAAACTGAAGTGGCTTATTATGAAAACAACGTACGCAATGGCTTTGCTATTGGAGAAGTAAAAGCTGTAATGATGAGCAAAGGTTATTCTGAGGAAGAATCTGTAGAAATCGGAAAACATATTAGGCTTATTACTGCTACAAAAAACAACGAAAGAGAATCTACATATAGACATTTTATAGGAGCATCCTTTCCCCAAAAACTATCGAGTTAAACGAAATTTTTGAAAGGAAATGTGAATAAAATGAAAAGATTTTGTTTTGAATTAAGTAGCCTATATTCATTGTTTACGATTTCAGTTGCAAAACTAATGATCTAAAAAAAGAAGTAGAAGGCTGTAGGTGACAATAATTAGTGTTTTTTTATATAATACTTTCAGCATTGTAATTTGGAAAGAGATATAATATTTCAAAAAATCAATGTACCCTCAATAACATTAAAATGGAATAATGCTAAATGCCTATTTATCCTTAATTTCATGCTACCATCATGATTTTTAATTATTTATTGAATCTATTCAATTGTCATATTTGTATAAAATTTTATTTAATATAGTAATATGATAATTTTTTAGTCGTAATTGCACCACGAATTTAAATTTCATAAATGATTGAATTTAAATGATGATTTATCAAGAATAACACATATGATTAAAATTAACTATGAGAAAACCACGTAAAGCTACATTCAATACCTTATTGTTTGTAATTGCTTTTTTGTTGTTACTCATAGGTATCATAATCTATACACAGTTTTATACCCAAAAAAATATACGTGCACTAAGGGAGGTTAATGAAAATGCAAATTCAACTTTTGAGATTAATAATCGATTACAAGAGATGGTATACTATGTAGAATCTGCTGAGCTGTATGCACGTGAGCAACATAAAAATCCAAAAGCAGTTTCTAAGCAAAGCATAGCAGATACATTAGCCATCATTAACAATCATATCAACGTTTTAAGGAATCAAAACGAGAAAAAAAGCAATCGCATTAAAGAGTTGGATGATATTGTGGTGCTAGTAAATTCGAAGCTTAGCTACCTTACTACTTTTATTAAAAACGATGAAGCGTCCATACCTCAAAATTTTACATCTAAGCAATTAGATCAGTTATTGGCCGTTTCGTTGAACGATAGTTTGTATAATAAGGTGTTGGAAATACAACAGAATTTGGAAAGCAACTTAAAAGCTACTTTTGCTGAAACCAACGATTATTCAGAAAAGGTTTTACGTTTAGATACATTATTAGCTATTATATTTATTTTAGCCCTTGCCATACTTGGCACATTAATTATTAAGCGTTTATTAGATCAACTTTCACTTATTTATAAGTTAGGAAAAGAAAAAGAGCGTGCAGATAAATCTGCAGTAGTAAAAGAACAGTTTTTGGCCAATATGAGCCATGAAATAAGAACGCCTATAAACGCAGTAGTGGGTTTTGCAAGTTTATTGCAAAAAACAAAGCTTGATACAGATCAGCAACAATTTGTAAATCTCATACAAAATTCTGGCGAAAACTTATTATCAGTTGTAAATGATATACTAGATATTTCAAAGATAGAAGCTGGTATGATGCGTATAACAAAAAACCCATTTAGCATACATGAAGTTTGTACATCGTTAGAGTTGATGTTTAAGCATAAGGTAAACGAAAAAAAATTACAGTTTGTTTTTGATTATGATAATAGTATTCCAAAAACACTTATTGGCGATGCTGAAAGATTAAACCAAGTATTGATTAATTTATTAAACAACGCCATAAAATTTACCGAAAAGGGATCTGTAAAATTAGCGGTGCAGGTGTTGCAAAAAACGCCTACAAAAGTAAAAATTCAATTTGTGATAAAAGATACAGGTATTGGGATAT
>JAYSWO010000491.1:0-7391 GCA_043717975.1 Ferruginibacter sp.
TGAGCGTATAGGAGAATAATTTTGTATTTTTAACATAATTGGCAGATTAATCATTAAACAAACAAACACTTGCAAGAAGCTTTTACCTGCCAAAAGCCGATTGCAAAATATTAAAAATGGCATTTCCACCACGGCCGCCCCGGGGAGCGTTTAATCCCCGCTTTAAAAAAGAGCAGCAACAAGAGCATCGTACCAACCACATGATAAAAGCCGCAGAAGTGCGCTTGGTTGGTGAGAACATTGAACCCGGTATTTATTCCCTTTTCGAAGCCAATGGTTTTGCAAAAGAGCAGGGTTTAGATTTAGTAGAGATTTCTCCCGGTGCTACGCCGCCAGTTTGTAGAATTATAGACTACAATAAATTCCTCTACGAAGAAAAGAAGAAGAAGAAAGAAATGAAGGCAAAAGCTAAAACGAGTGAGGTAAAAGAGATTCGTTTTACGCCCAATACCGATGATCATGATTTTGAGTTTAAAGTAAAACATGCCGAAAAGTTTTTAGAAGATGGCAACAAAGTAAAAGCACACGTGCAGTTTAAAGGGCGTGCCATTATGTTTAAAGAAAGAGGAGAGTTGTTGTTGCTAAAATTTGCCGATAGATTAAAAGATGTAAGTGCACTTGAAGGCTTACCAAAGCTTGAAGGTAAAAGAATGCAAGTAATGTTTGCACCACGTATTATCAAGAAAAAATCTGGTAACGATTTGGGTAAACTGCATAAAGATAAGCCTGCAGAAGAAGTAGCGGCTACAACAGCTCCGGCTGAAGAAACAGCAGCTCCAGCAGCAGAATAAATATTAACATTAAATAATAATAGCAAAAGGTTGTCACATTTATGAGGCAGCCTTTTTTAATAATTAGAAATGGATACAAGCCTAAATAAATACATAAGTGAAACTGGTTTTTGCAGCCGCAGAGAGGCGGATAGATACATTGAAGAATGTAGGGTAACCATTAATGGAAAAGATGCCGATAAGGGTAATCGTGTAAAACCTGGCGATGTAGTAAAAATAGATGGAGAAAACTTGCAAAAAAAAGTGGCACCTGTTTACATCATGCTCAACAAACCCAAAGGCATTACTTGTACTACGGATACAAACGAAAAAGCAAACATCATCGATTATGTAAATTTTAAAACACGTATTTTCCCCATAGGTAGACTTGATAAGCTTTCTGAAGGATTAATTTTTTTGACAAACGATGGTGATATCGTAAATAAAATTCTTCGTGCAGGTAATGGGCACGAGAAGGAATACATGGTAACCACCGATAAAAAAATTGATTATGAATTTATAAACAAGATGCGTAGTGGTGTAAAAATTTTAAATACAACAACCAAACCTTGCTTTGTAAAACTTGAAGGAGATACTCGTTTTCGTATCATATTAAAACAAGGGCTTAATAGACAAATTCGTAGAATGTGTGAGGCATTGGGTTTTAGAGTTACTTCTCTTAAGCGGGTGCGCATAATGAATTTTACCATTAAAGGAATAGATGCAGGTAAGTGGCGTTTTTTTACTGCCGATGAAATACATTTATTGAATGAACTATTGAAAAATAGTAATAAGACGGATGGTGAAGATGGAATGGGGGAGTAAGAATATACATATTTTTATAAATATATTTTCAACTTCGCAACATATCTTTATTCTGAAAATAGTATTTGAATCTTTAAAATATTATAAGCATTAAAATGTATTACCCATGCGATTACTAATTGTTATTGTGTTCTTTTTTGGTTTTAAAAACATGAAGGCACAAATGTCAGAACCATATTTTCTGTCCAGCCCTTCACTTACACCCGATGGAAAAACCGTAATTTTTAGTTTTGAGGGAGATTTATGGAAAGCTTCTGTAAAAGACGGCGCTGCCACTAGGTTAACCGCCATGCAAGGCTACGAGAATAATGCAAAGCTGTCTCCTGATGGTAAATGGATTGCATTTACAGGTAGGCAGTACAACAATAGTGATATTTACATAATGCCAACGTCTGGTGGTGAAGTAAAGCAACTTACTTTTCATAGTGGTAGCGATGAAGTAAATAGTTGGAGTTGGGATAGTAAACATATTTATTTTGCGAGCAATAGATCAGGGCAGGTTTCTGGTTTTAAAGTGGGAATAGAAGGAGGAACTCCCACAAGGGTTTTTGGAGATAACTTTTTTCAGTACGACCACAATTTGGTTGAACATCCAACAACTGGAGAGATTTTTTTTAACGATACTTGGGAAAGTTTTAACCAAATACAACGTAAGCGATATAAAGGTGCGTATAACCCCGATATACAATCGTATAATACTTCTACAAAAAAATATACAAAGTATAGCACTTGGCAAGGAAAAGATTTTGGTGCAACCATAGATAAAAATGGCAATATTTACTTTATATCTGATGAAGGAAATGATGAATATAATTTGTACAGTTTTGTGAAAGGAAAAAAAACGGCACTCACTCAATTTCCATCATCTATAAAATCTGCTTTTGTAAATGCTAATGGCGGAAGTATCGTTTTTGAAAAAGATTATAAACTTTGGTTGTACAATCTAGAAAATAAAAAAACAGAAAAAATTAAAATTGATATTTTTAGAAACTATGTATTACCAAAGGATAAAGATTTTGATATAAAAGGAAATATTACAGCATTTGATGTATCACCCGATGGTAAAAAAATGTGTTTGGTGAGTAGAGGTGCATTGTTTGTGAGTGATGTTGAAGGAAAGTTTATACAACAAATAAACAAAGAAAGTATGGAAAGAGTGCTTGAAGTAAAATGGTTGGCAAACAATAAAACGTTGCTGTATAGCCAAACATATAAAGGCTTTAGCAATATTTATTCAATAGATGCTGATGGCAAAGGAGCTGCTAAGCAAGTAACAAAAGAAGAAAGAAATTGTAGAGAAATTGTATTAAACAAAGCAAAGACCAAAGCCATTTATTTATGTGGTTGGGATGAAGTAAAATTATTAGATACCAAAACCCTTGAATCTAAAACCATTGCTAAGCAAGAGTTGTGGGGCTTTCAAAATAGTACAGCGCAGTTTTCTCCTAATGACCAGTATGTAATGTTTACAGGCAAAAGAAATTTTGAGGAGGATATTTATTTGCACAACATAAAAGAAAACAGTACGGTAAATATTACCAATACAGATATTACTGAATCTGCACCTCTTTGGTCACCCGACGGTAAGTTTATATATTTCACATCGCAGCGATTAAAACCATCATACCCTTTTGGTATGCCAAATGCGAAAGTATATAGATTGCCATTAGAAAAAATAGATGAGCCTTTTAAAATAGATAAGTTTAATGAATTATTTGTAGAAGAGAAAAAGGATACTACCAAAAAAACAACTTTGCCAGATATTAAAACCATTGATATTGATATGGACGGTATTATGGAAAGAATGGAACAAGTAAGTCCAAATTTAGGGGCACAAGTTCTAGCGCATGTAACACAAAAAAATGAAAAGACAACAGTGTTATATCAAAGCAATCATGGAGAAGGAAAAGGCGCTTTGTGGAAAACGGTTATAGAATCTTTTGAACAAAACAAAACAGAAAAGATAGCTAGTACTGAAGGGGCAAATGGTTTTGATGTGGTAGAAGTAGGAGAGAAGATGTTTGTATTGTTTGGTGGGGCCATTTACAAATTGAATTTGGAAGGCAATAAAGTAGATGCCATTAATCTTAGCAGCACCTTTAGGAAAAATTTATCAGAAGAGTTTGCACAAATGTTTGAGGAAAGTTGGGCACAAATAAATGAAAATTTTTATGATGCAAAATTTAATGGGGTTGACTGGAATAAAACCAAAAGCCATTACCAGCAGTACGTACCTTTTGCAAACAATAGAGCCGATATGCGCATATTGCTAAATGATATGCTTGGAGAATTAAATTCGTCTCATCAAGGCTTTAATACCAATGGCGATGATGAAACCATAGCAATGACCAATCGTACAATGGAAACAGGTATTGTGTTTGAAAATAATGAACCTTTAAAGGTAAAGTATGTACTTAAACGAAGTGCTGCTGATAAAAAATTGGTGGATATAAAGCCTGGCGATATACTCGTAAAAGTAAATGATGAAACTGTGGAAGGTAAAAAAGATAGAAACCAGTATTTTACAATGCCCTCCATTGACAAAGAATTAAAGCTTACTGTAAATAGGAATGGAGAAATGCTGACAACAAAAATTCATCCCCAAACGAGTGTAAGAAATAATTTGTACGATGAGTGGATAGATAACAACCAAAAGCGTGTAGATGAAAAAAGCAAGGGTCGTATTGCTTATGGTTATATGAAAGATATGGGACAAGGGGAGCTTGAACAATTTATTATTGACATGACCAAAGAACTGAATAAAAAGGATGCACTAATTTTTGATTTGCGTTTTAATACAGGTGGAAATGTACACAATGAAGTTTTAAATTTTTTATCGCAAAAGCATTATTTAAATTGGAAGTATAGGGAGGGAGGATTGAGTACTCAACCAAATTTTGCTCCGGCTAATAAGCCAATTGTTTTGCTTATAAACGAACAATCGCTAAGTGATGCAGAAATGACAGCACAAGGGTTTAAAGCATTAAAGCTTGGTAAAATAATAGGCAATGAAACATATCGTTGGATAATATTTACAACTGGTGTAAGCCTTGTAGATGGCTCTCTCGTTCGTATGCCTGCATGGGGTTGTTATACACTAGATGGAAAAGACTTAGAGAAAAACGGGGTACAGCCAGATATTTTATTGGTGAATAATTTTGTAGATAAAATAAATAATAAGGATCCACAATTGGATAAAGCAATAGAAGAAATTATGAAAGAACTGAAGTAATTTTTTTGCAACGATTGCAATTGTTGTAATGTATGTACAAGCTTTACAATATCCTTAACAGCAAATTATAAAAAGATAGTGTCTATAGTAAAACTAAACTATAAACAGTATGCTAAAAATTACGACAGCCTTTGTTGCCACATTATTTATGTTGAACACAAATGCACAAATTACCAAAGGAAAAATTTTAGTAGGCGGGCAAATATCTGCCGCCTCTAATAAATCTAGTATTGTAAGCCAACCTTTTCCAAACCCTTTACCTAATCCTTTTCCATCTACTCAAGCAAATTCTAATAAAGCGGCTGTAATTGGAATAAGTATTGGTAAGGCTATTAAAGAAAATAAAGTAGTTGGCTTTAATTTTACAACGTATTCTTTCAATGATAAACGAACAAGTGTTGGTTTTGATACGACCACTATAAAATCCAACCAGTATGAGGTGGGCGTTTTTTATAGACAATACAAAAAGCTAGCAAAGGACTTAAACTTTTTTGTACAATTCGATGCAGCAGCCGTTTTTGGAAAAGAAAAAATTACCTATACCAATTTATCGCCTTATAATCTTAATGAGAAACAAAATGGAGGTAAACTATTTTTCTCCCCTGGTATATCTTATGCTATTCTTAAAAAATTGCAGCTGGAAATTACTATGCCAAGCTTAGTAAGTGTATCATTTTTTCATTCAAAACAAACTGCGGAAAATCCAAATCTAAGAACAGAAACGAGCGATCAGTTTTTATTAAAAACTTCTTTGTCCAACAATACAGGCTTGGGCGCATTGGGCGTTGGGTTTCGTTTACTTTTATAAGTAAATTGCAGCCATGCAGTCAGAAAATAATTACATAGAAATAAACAAAACCTCTTGGAACAATAGAGTAGATGCACACCTTGCCTCAGCATTCTACGATGTAGAAGGGTTTTTAAAGGGCAATACATCGCTAAATGATATTGAATTAAAATTACTTGGCGATATAAAAGGTAAAACGATTTTGCATTTGCAATGCCATTTTGGGCAAGATAGCATTTCGCTGGCAAGGCTAGGGGCAAAGGTTACAGGTGTAGATTTGTCTGATAAAGCCATAGATGCGGCTAATGAATTGGCAAAGAAAACGGGCAGTGAGGTAACATTTATTTGTTGTGATGTATATGATTTGCCCAATCATTTAACTGAAAAATTTGATATTGTATTTACCAGCTATGGCACCATTGGTTGGCTGCCCGATATGAATGCATGGGCAAATATTATTGCTACATTTTTAAAACCCAATGGCAAGTTTGTGTTTGCAGAGTTTCACCCAGTGGTATGGATGTACGATGATAATTTTGAAACAATAAAATACAATTATTTTAATGTGGGCGAAATTGTGGAAAGTGAAACTGGTACATACGCTGATAAAAATGCACCAATAAAAACTGATTATATTGGATGGAATCACGATTTGGCTGAAGTTTTCACAAGCTTAATTACAAATGGTATTGAAATAAATACTTTTGAAGAGTATGATTACTCACCTTATAATTGTTTTGCAAAAACGGTGGAGTTTGAGCCAAATAAATTTCGGATAGCGCATTTTGGAAATAATATACCGATGGTTTTTGCGCTTTCGGGAACGAAAAAAGTTCAAGGTTGAAAGTTCAAGGTTTTGAAGTCTTTAATATGTGTCAGACACCTAGTAAACGTTGTGACAAATTTAAAGAGCTTTCCAAGGTGTCAGACACATTTGTAAATTGTTCAAGTTAGAAATAAAAAAAATGAACATTTTTAAAGTTTCTTTAATTTTCAATAGTCTTACTTTATTTTAATGATGGCTATTTGTAATTATGGTTCGAATTATTGCCAAATTGAAAAACTGCAGCTGAAGAGCTGGCGGATAGGAGCGGCTACCCCGTTGAAGGTTTGTGCGTAGGCTTGTGGCGGAGTAATAGCGTATAGCCGCTGCTAATGCTGAAAAATGGTATGTGTGGCATAGCACTAGAAAAGATAAAAGGTATTAGATTTTAGAGGCAAGATTGGTAGATTATACTGTTTGCAATAAATTGATATTCAGCGTATAAAAACATTATTCATTATTCATTACTCATTATTCATTAAAAAAACCTACTTTTACGCTCCGAAAAGAGCAATCTTTTTAGACATTTCCCACACGGCTCCATAAGTGTTCATCATTTTGAACCGCCAGCAGGGAGTAACAATAAACAAGTTATATAATGCCAAAGGTAAAAACAAACAGCAGCGCAAAAAAGCGCTTTAAAGTTACCGGTACAGGAAAAATCGTATTCCAAAAACCTTTCAAACGCCACATTCTTACAAAAAAATCTACTAAACGCAAGCGTGCAATGCGCAAGGACGGCCAGGTAGATTCTACACAAATGTATTTTGTAAGAAGATTGCTTGGATTGAAATAAACCACCGATGCTCGAGTAGAAAGCTTGGGTAAATTAACTATTAACTTTAAAAAAAATTAAATATGCCACGTTCAGTAAACTCTGTAGCTAGTAGAGCCCGCAGAAAAAGAATTTTAAAAGCCGCTAAAGGATATTACGGCAAAAGAAAAAATGTATAT
>JAYSWO010000492.1:0-7381 GCA_043717975.1 Ferruginibacter sp.
TTTTACTACTCTTCCTACTTTATTGGTAGCAAGTGTTGGGTCGGTTACAACTGTTGCATCTTCTGCACCACCAAATCCTACTAAACCGTAGTTTACCGTAGGGTCATCGAATGTTACGGGCACATTCATTTGTGTTTGTGCAATTGTCATCAAAGAACAAAGCAAAATCGAAAAGAAAAAGTATATTTTTTTCATATTGAAATTTTTAACAAGAAATTATTAAAACAGTTTTAGTTATGAATTGATTATAATTTTTAAAAATCTATTCCTATGAATAATTGTGATGTGTCAGCCTGAGCTTGTCGAAGGCAGGTTAGTTACTTTTAAACTCCTAGCGTTCTTATTACGCACCGCCTTCTAAAAGCTCAGGCTGACAAATCCTAAGGAATCAGTTTGTACACCTTCACATAATCTACTTCCATTCTTGCAGGAAAAATTGTGTTGTCCACTCCCTGCACACCACCCCAATTTCCACCTACTGCTACATTTAGTATTAAATGAAATGGCTTATTAAATGGCCATGCTGTAAAACCGGTGTTGTTGTTTAAAAATTCAAAATAAGAAACACCATCTATGTACCCACGTACTGCATAAGGTGTCCAGTCTATTCTATAAATATGAAAAGCATCTGTAGCATCTGGTATAATTTTCGTAGATGTTTTTTGTGTACCTCTAGTATGATTGTATGCAGATGTATGAATGCTACAATGAATTTTATTTACATCATAACCTACATGCTCCATAATATCTATTTCGCCAGACGATGGCCAGTTGCCATAAGCGTTATCACTACTCAACATCCAAATAGCAGGCCATGTACCTCTACCTTTTGGTATTTTTGCTTTTATTTCAAATCGGCCATACAACCAATCTCCTTTACCTTTTGTTATCACACGAGATGATGTATAATCTCTCCCTAATAAATTTTCTTTCTTAGCTGAAATAATTAAATTTCCTCCGCTAATGGTAGAATTTACACCACTTGTATAATATTGCAATTCGTTATTTCCCCAGCCACTACCACCTGTTTCAAAAGTCCATTTAGATGCATCGACAGAAGTGCCTGTATTAAATTCATCTTGCCATACAGGGGTTGTTTCAAACTGCCAGTTTTTATCAACTACCAATTCTGCAGGAATTATATCTGGTATTACTTTTTCATCTGTGCAAGAAAAAAAAGCTGTAGGAATTATTAGAAAAGCAAAAAAGTACTTATTTATTTTTTTCATATCATTAATTTTAAAGTGCGATAAATTTGAATTGAAAAACGGTGCCAGATCCATTACCTGCTCTCAGCGTCATTTTGGTGGCGGTTATATCTATAATGCGGTAGACATTTTCTGTAGGTATGTCAGTTACTCCTATAAAAGCTGCTGGTGGTGCACCAGGTAATTGTATGGTGCCTAATCCTGCTACGCCACCTGTTGTAGCACCAAATGTATATGCTACAGTATACGAACGATCACTACCACAATTATAGTTAGGGGCTATGTTGCCACCATTAAAAGTAGAACCATTGGCATTGTAAATAATACTGTTTGCAGCGGTAAAAGTAAACCGATCATCAGATTGGCAATTGCCATCTAATGGGCCACCAGGAAAATATGTTGCAGGGTCTGCTTCTGTACCAACAATAATTGGATTTGCACCAGCTGAAGGATCTAATCTCCATGTTTTACTTACCGTTCCAGTTAACAAAGCTTTTATTCCAGCTAAATCAAGCGCTTGTACTTTTTTTAATTTTATTTCTATCAAATTTCCGCCTGAACTGGCCCTCAATGTCATTGTATTGCTTGTGTAATTTTGAACAGTGTATAAATTATTGTCCACAATATCTGTTGTGCCTATAAATGGTTTTCCAGTTCCAGTAGCCAATGCACTTAATATTATTTTTGGTAGTTGTCCTGGCTTTGCTACTACTTTAAATGTTGGCGCATTTGGTTTGGGTGCTTGACAGCTAAAACCTGCTTGTGCATCAAAAGTTTGTCCTACGGCATCGTATTCTAAACCACCATCCACTTTAAATTTATACAAGTCATCTGCTTGACAAGGTGCTGCGGGGCCACTAAAAAATACTTGTGTAGCATCAGCAGATAAAACTTTTATGGCATCTGCATCCGTGCTCCATGTCCATTTTGTATTGCTATTACAACCAGTCAATGTATTGTAAAAATCATTTTGGCAAGCATCTATTACAAATATTCTTTTCGTAATCGTATTGTTTCCATTTGTACCTACGGTTGTTAATCGTACAGTATAGTCTCCACCTACATTGTATTTATGTATTGGGTTTTTTTCTGCTGATAGGGGAGTGTTATCTCCAAAATCCCACTGATATTGTGTTGCCTCTTCACTTGTGTTTGTAAACGTTACCGCATAAGCAAATGGCAAAGTATCTTGCAATGGCTTTACAGCAAAAGTAAAATCTGCTTTAGATGCAGACCCGTTCAACCCTACAATATCCTTTTTACATTGCACAAGCAGTGAGCTTAGTGCAATGAAAAGGATGGGGGTAAATTTTATCATTTTTTTCATAATCTTTTTTTAATGTATTTTTTAATAACCATCATTTTGTGTGAGGTTAGAATTTTTATCCCTTTCGCCTTGTGGTATAGGCATGTATCTATGTTTTGCACTAATGTTAGTTTTGCCTGCGGCTATCATTGTTGTAATAAAATAATTTGCATTTGGATGGCGCAACAAATCATACCAACGGTGCATTTCAAAACCAAGTTCCAATCTTCTTTCTTTGTATATAGCATCCAACCATGCTGCATCAGATAACCCTGTTGGCATTGGTGCTAGTCCTGCTCTTGCTCTTACTAAATCCGCGGCAGGTTTACCCAAAGCAGGCCCTGCGGCTTCTGCATAAATCAACAATACTTCTGCATAACGCATAATAGGTACATTCAATGCACTTCTCCATTGTCCAGCATCACCCAATGGATCATCTACAGAAATAAAATATTTTTTGGTATTAAAACCATTAGGAGATCCTACCAAGGAAGTTGGTTGCACATATGTATTGTAGGTATCACCAGGTATCCAAATGGTTCTATTTCTTCTTTTATCAATGATGGTGTTGTAGCCTGCTCCTGTTTTTTCATACTGGTCTACAAAATTTCTAGTTGGTACGGTAAAACCATATCCACCTTCGGGAACGATACCTTGAAAACGGGGACCATAAAATGTATTGATTCCAGTGCCAGCACCATAAATAGAAAACGTACCACCACCACTTCTGTACTGCACTTCAAATAATGATTCTTTTCCATTTTCTGTGGACAATTTAAAATTGTCTGCATAGTCTGTCCATAAACTATAGCCATACAGAGAAGCATTATCAATAACTTCTTTTGCTTTTGCAGCAGCATTTACCTTATCGCCCAAGGTTAAATATACGCTTGCTAATAATCCTTTTGCCGCACCCGCTGTAGCTCTTCCTTTATTGTCTCCCGAAGTTGTATTGGGTAACAATGTTTCTGCACTTTTTAAATCCGCTATTATTTGTGCATACACTTGTGCCTTTGGCGAACGAGCAATTAAATAAGATTCTCCAGCTGTAATTGCATTGGTGTAAAAAGGAACATCACCAAATAAACGAACCAAATGAAAATAATATAATGCTCTTAAAAATTTTGCTTCACCAATACTTCTATTTTTTATGGCAGGATTTATTACCGCTACAAGTGGTGTTTTTTCTACAACCAAGTTTGCTCTTAATATTCCAAAATAACATTGTGCCCACATTATTTGAATGATAGGATTAAATGATGTCAAACTAAAGTTATCCAACTCTGCTGTTTCAGCGCCATCTCCACCGCCGCCACCGCCAAGGTCGGCATCATCACTCATAATATCTCCCAGATGCCATGCAGAACCACTATAGATAGCTGAAAGGGGTGTATAAACTGCATTTGTGGCGGTCACAATTTCTGCTTCCGTTTTGTAATAATTATCTATAGTTACTTGCGGTATTGTAGGCGTTTCAGTCAACAAACTTTTTTTACATTGCGTAAAAAAGAATACAACTATAATCAATAAACTAAATTGTTTTAAAATTATTTTTGTCATGTTTATTTTTTTATTTTTTTGTAACATGTAATTGGTATCATTATTATGCTTCTTTGTGTTCTAAATGAATTTTTTAAAAATCAACTGTAACCCCTGCAATGAATGTTCTTGCTTGAGGATAAAACCCAATATCAACACCATTTCCTACTTCTGGATCTAATCCTGTGTATTTTGTAATTGTGACAAGATTTTGAGAACTCACATAGAATTGTGCTTTTTTTAAGTTTATTAAGTTTGACCAACTTGTAGGGATATTATAAGCAATACGTAAATTTTTAATTCTCACATAGGAAGCATCTTCTACAAACCTATCTGACACTCTACTATTTTTATTTGGATCTTCAAGTGTAACCCTTGGCTGAGTATTGCTTGTTCCAGGACCAACCCACCTCTTTAAGACTTGATTAGAATAGTTACCATTACTTACACCACCTTCTGTATACCAGCGAGTAAAATTCAATACTTTATTCCCTTGTGAACCCTGAATAAAAAGGGTTACTTCAAAATTTTTGTAAGTTATTGTATTGGTCAAACCATACGTAAATGTAGGAATTGAATTACCAATATTGGTTCGGTCTTGGTCATTAATAATTCCATCTCCATTCAAATCTTTAAATCTAAAATCTCCAGGAGCTGTACTAGTTGTAGGGTCTGTTCCGGCTGTTTGTACTGCATGGTCAGCTATTTCCTTATAATTCTGAAAAATACCATCTGTTACAAAACCATAAAAGAAATTAGCCGTTGCACCTTGTTGTATTCTTTTGCTACCTCCTCCAATCCTATCAAAGCCTTGGTCTAACGTGCCCGATACTAATCCTAAAGAAATTACTTTGTTTTTATATGATGCTATTACAGCACTTGCGTTCCAGTTTAAATTTTTTGTACTTACTACTTTGCCCGATAAGCTTACATCTATACCTCTATTTTGTAAAGTGCCGGTATTAAAAGTTACAGGTTCAAAAGTACCTGATAGTAATATAGGATTCACATCAAGTAATAAATCTATTGATTTACGTTGGTATAAATCTACTGAGAAATTAAGCGCATTTTTAAAAATAGTTCCATCAATTCCAAAGTTTAGTTGTTCATTTTTTTCCCATTTAATATCAGGGTTAAAAGTTCTGCTTATACCAGCACCGTTTACTAAACCACCCGAGCCGGTAGAATTGCCAAATGTGTATTGAAAAGATTGATTAATCCCAGGTATATATTGATTGCCGGGAACATTAGGGTTACCAGAATAACCAAAACTAGCTCTCACTTTTAACTCATCTATCCATTTTATATTTTGTAAAAATGGCTCCTGACTAAGTCTCCAACCAACAGATACAGCAGGAAAAGTAGCAAACTTATTTTGTGGAGCAAATACAGAAACACCATCACGACGAATAGAAAAATTTAAGTACCCACGATTATCATAGTCATAATTTAATCTACCAATATAAGAGATAAATCGTCTTCCAATTCCATCTTCGGCACCATTGTCAATTTGAGTAGGATCTGTTATTGGTAACACTTGGGGATTTAATACGCCAATTGGCAATAAAAAATTACCGCTTCTACTTGCAAATACATAAGAGTATCTACTCTCTTGATAAGTATAACCTGCAACCGCATTTATTTTGTGTTTCTTTAAGAAAGTTTTATCGTAGGTCAATGTATATTCTGCTAGATAGTCAGGATTCAATCCTTTAAAAACAGAATAAGACGTTCTATCAAAAGGTCTTCCTCCGCTAGAAGGTGTAATAGGTCTAAAAGTATTATTTTCTTGGTTAATAAAATCTCCTCCAAAAAGGGCTTTAAACTTTAAATCTTTTAGAGTTTCTATTTCTGCATAAATATTACCAGTAATTCGGTATTTGGTATTCGTATTATTAGGCACTTCCAATTGATAAACAGGATTAGGTTCGCTAAACCCATCCACATTTCCATTGCCCCCAGCATATGTACCATCTGCATTACGAGGCTTTACGGTAGGTGGTGCTGTAAGTGCTAGTAATACAACACTATTAAATGGACTATATGTGTCTGTACCATGCTCTATAAATTTACTTAGAGACAATGAGTTGCCAATTTTAATTCGGTTACTAACTTTTATATCTCCATTAAAACGAAGATTGAAACGTTCAAAATCTGTTTTGTAAATAATGCCATCTTGTTTAAAATAGCCAGCAGAAAAAGAAAATTGTGCTTTGTCAGAACCTCCGGCTGCCGTAAGATTTACACTTTGCATAGCAGCTTTTCTAAAAATTTCATTCAGCCAATTTGTGCCTTCGCCATACTGTTGTTCAATTGCATTAAAATCTGCTAACTTGGGCAGAATTGTTTTTCCACTAGCAATTGCAGCTTCACTGTTTATAATTGCATATTCTCTAGCATTGAGCATTGTTGGTAACTGCCAGGCTTGTTGTATGCCTCTATATGTATCAAAAGTAAAGCTAGTTTTACCTGATTTCCCTCTTTTTGTTGTAATGATAACCACACCATTTGATGCCCTCGATCCATATATTGAAGTGGCGGCCGCATCTTTTAATACATCAATTCGCTCAATATCGGCAGTACCGAATGAATTTAAAACATTATCCGATTCTTGATCTGGTAATGGATAGCCATCTACCACAATTAATGGGTTATTTGTTCTTGTTAAGGAAGAAATACCTCTAATTCGTATTTGTGTGCCACCTGTACCGCCCGGCGCACCACTACCCTGCACAATTGTCACGCCAGATACTTTGCCTTGCAATGCCTGTGCTGCATCTGATACAGGTGCTTTTGCTATTTCTTTAGATGACATAGAAGAAATAGCGGTTGATAAATCTTTGCGTTTTTTCGTTCCATACCCAATAACCACTACCTCATTAAGATCTTTATCCACTTCTACCATTTGCACATCAATTGCATTTGTAGAGTTTATCTTTATGGTTAAAGTATTAAAACCAACGTAAGTAATAACCAACGTTGCCCCCTTCTCCGCAGCAATAGAAAAACTACCATTTGCATCCGTTATTGCATTGGTCTTTGTTCCTTTTACGGATATTGAAGCGCCTACCAAAGGGTCGCCTGTTGATTTTGCACGCACTTTACCAGTAATATTTTGAGCTTTTGCAACAAAACAAATTGTACAAAACATTAAAAGGAAGCATAATTTTTTAGTAGCCATATTTATTTATTTTAAGAAACAATAATTCGATTTTAAGTAAAAATAAGAGAATTAATTTTTATGCTAATTCTCTTATTTTTCTGTTATTTCCACATACTCTTTTTTATAATTTTATATTTTATGCTCTTAGTTAATTACAACTTTTTC
>JAYSWO010000493.1:0-7380 GCA_043717975.1 Ferruginibacter sp.
TTTTACAAAAGGGTGTTTGGAAAAATATAATGAGTGTATTGATGATATTGGTGGATAAATAAACACAGCACTAGTATCGTTTGCAGACCATCCTTGTACAGTATCGGTTAATGATTTTGGCTGGCAATAAATTGTGGAAATATGTTTTTGTAAAAATTTACAAAGGTTTGAATCAGGGGTATCTGTATGGAAATTGAAAAGTAATTTGTTGGAGTAATCGTTGAGGGAAGATGTTTGTGCCTTAGAGTTTGATTGGGCAAAAAAATAAAAAGATTATAATGAAACACAAGTATATATTTTTTACAAGCATAATTACTTATTTTTATTGTGAAAATTTACCTCATAAGTCAAACCTAATTTCCTTAAAATACAATCTTCATTTCTTTCTATATTGATAAGTGTATTTATTAGTCATCTCAATTTTATCTTCATCAATGTAAAACATAGATTCTTCATTCGATAATAAGCCCATTTTGTTGTATTTATATTTTATTGATTTGGATTTATTTCTTTTTATTTCTACCAAGTTTTTAAAGTTGTCATAAAAATATAAACTATTGCCTTTGTCTAGCAATGAGTGAACAGAAAGCTCTAACTCTTCTATCTCACTTTTAATTGTGCCATTGGAATTGTATTCCAAATTTCTGCGAGAAATTTCCATCCAATTGCTATCATAATAAGGTCTAAGAATGGATTCCTTTATTTTTATAGGCTGTCCAATATTATTATTTTCATAAGAAATAATTTTACTTGAAGACATAGTAGCATTGCCCAAGTAATAATTTATTTTAGTTTGAATAACCCTGTCCTTATTGTCATGAGTATAACTTAAAGTTTCTCCATAATTTTTTTCTCTGATTATTGAATCTTCAATGATTCTATTCTTAAAATATTTTTTGAAATAAAAAATAGTGTCTGCTTTTCCTATTTCAAAATCGTAATGAAAAATATTTATTAAATCTTCACTACCATTTAATGCATATAGATATTTACTAATTAATTTATCTTTTGTATTAAAAATTTTTGTTTCTAAAAGCAAACCCATTCTGTCAAAATAATATTCTCTTTTGCCAATCTTATCCAGCAGCGAAAAACTCTCTACTGTAATTTTTTCAATTTTATTTTTGCTTACTATTTTCTTATTGTAGGTATAATCAAAATAATTGGTATCATCATTTACTTTTTGGGCAAGTGAAAATTGAGTTATTTGTTGAAAAACTAAAAATAGGAAAAGCTTCATATGCTAAAAAGAAAATCGTTAATTAGAATTTATAAAACACTAGTTTGATAATACTAAAATAGTCATAATTTTTTTGGTGAGATATAATATTTATTTAATTACGTTTATAAATAATTACTATTTAATTAAAATTAAGTTAGGAATTTAAATCGATAGGTAAGAAATTTGATTTTTACTCTTAATCATTAATAGGCTAAAATATTACTCAATATTATGAAACCCTAGCAACTTCAATTTATATTTTCTTCCCCTCATTAAACCTATTCAAATAACCCAAGTCTATCGTTATACCAAAACGATATTATGCAAACCACAACCAGCAATCAAGATTTTAAAACAGCCCAAATAGCCCAAGTGATAACAGACATCACCAATGGCAATCGCTCTCTTTTTTCCAAAAAAGCATTTTGCAAAAATGATATTATAAGTATATTTTACTGGGATGTTGAGTATAAAAGCCCCAATTACTTAACCGTACAAATAGAAGACCAAAAACACATTATATTGCAGCCAAGTTTTCTGGAATGCATAAACCATAGTTGTACGCCCAATGCATTTTTTGATACAAGTAAAAAACAATTGATTTGTATAAAGCCAATTGCCATTGATGAAGAAATTACGTTCTTTTATCCATCGGCTGAGTGGGATATGGATCAAGCTTTTGAATGCCATTGTGGAACAAGCAATTGTATTGGATTTGTACAAGGTGCAAAGCATTTGCAAAAAGAAACCATTGAAAAATATCAATTCACTAATTTTATACAACAAAGACTGAACACATAAAAATAAATGGATTTTCTTCAACAAAAAGACAATATACATATTTGGGTACTTGCGCCATTTTTACAAACGGAAGATGAAAACCTACAATTTTACTACGACTACACACAAAGTATGGCTGAATACACAAAAGTATTTGCCGCATTAAATTGTAGTTGGCAGTGGGTGAATGTAACGATGGATAATATTGACAATACCATTGCCAACATACTTGCTCAAAAAGATAAAATAAATATAGCTTTAAATCTTTGTGATGGCGACGAGGTAAATGGAACAGCAGGTATAAGTGTTATACATGCGCTAGAAAAAAACAATATTATTTACACAGGTGCCGATGCATTTTTTTACAACATCACTACCTCTAAAATACCCATGAAGGCTGCGTTTGATAATGGCCATGTACCCACAGCGCCATGGAAAGTAGTAACGGATGAAAATGATATGGAGCATATATTTGATAGCCTAGGAAAAACGATCATTGTAAAGCCAGCTGTATCTGGCGGTAGCATGGGGCTTATGGCAAAAAATGTGGTGGAAAATACAACAGATTTATTACAAATTGTAGCCGACATAAAAAAAGGATACCGAGGTTGGAAGTTAGATGTAGATGGTATTTTTGCTGAAACATTTATTAGCGGAAGAGAGTTTACTACATTTTTGGTGGGCTCGCACAACGATGAAGAAAATCTTATTTTTTACAACCCTGTAGAAAGGGTTTTTCATGCATCCTTACCAGATAAAGAAAAAATTTTATCGTTTGATAGATTATGGGAAACCTACGATACAGAAGCGGCTATGCCAAACGCAGATTTTGTGTATCAATATGCTGCTGTAGAAAATGACTTGTACGAAGCCATCAAAAAAATAAGTGTAGATGCATACAAAGCCGTTGCTGGCATGGGCTATGGGCGTATAGACATTAGAATGGATACGGCAACCAAAAAATTATTTATTTTAGAAGTAAATGCACAAAGCGGCATTAGCGAAGATGAAGATTATACATCTATTGGCGCCATTTTAAAATTTTCTAATAAAACATTTACACAATTGGTTGTTGAAATATTACAAGATGGTATTAATAGATTTGAAAAAATACGATTATGAAAATTTGCGTATTACAACCAGATTATACAACCACCAACGTAGATTACAAAAACTACGACCCTCCAAGAAATCTTACAAACCTACGCCCAGCAAGCGATGTGGTTGACCATGTTTTTTTAAATAAGCTAACTACCTACAAACAATTAAAAGCACTAAGCTTGCTCGGGTACGATATTTTTGTAAACCTCTGCGAAGGATATTTAGAATGGGAAATACCATCTATTGACGTAATACACAGTTTGGATACATTACACTTACCATACACCGGCCCAAATGCCATATTGTACGACCCGCCAAAACCCTTAATGAAATATGTGGCGTATTGCTCTGGCGTAAAAACACCAAACGGAATGGTAGTTTCAACAAATACAGATTGGGAAAATGACATATCAGCTTTACAATTTCCTCTATTTGTAAAACCTGCCAAAGCTGGCGATAGCCTTGGTATTGATGAAAAATCGCTGGTAAAAAATGATACGGAACTAGCAGAAAAAATATACACACTACAAAAAGAATACAACGAACTATTGGTAGAAGAATATATTGCTGGGAGAGAATTTACCGTACTCGTAGCCGCTGACTGCAATGGTAAAACATGTAAAGCCTACAAACCTGTAGAATATGTTTTTCCAAATGATATTGCTTTTAAAACCTATGCACACAAAACATCTGCATTGCACAAAAATGTAAACAAACCTTGCAACGAACCAACATTAGAAGCCGCACTGAAAATGGCTGCGCAAAAAATATTTACAGCCTTTGCAGGGGTGGGTTATGCTCGGCTAGACTTTAGGGTAAATGAAAATGGCGATATCTTTTTTTTAGAAATAAATTTTACTTGCTCTGTGTTTTATGAAGATGGTTATGAAGGCTCTGCAGATTATATTTTGCAGCATGAGCAAGATGGTAAACAAGGTTTTTTACAACAGATAATAGAAGAGGGCCTGGCTAGGCACAAAAGAAAACAACATAAGTATATCGTGAAAGGCAATAGCATAGCCGGCTATGGCATATTTGCCACTATGAATATTACAAAAAATGACACCATATTTATGGGAGAAGAAAAAGCCCAAAGATTGGTAACCAAAAATTATGTAGCCGCAAATTGGAGTGATGAACAAAAAAATAATTTTAAGCATTATGCATACCCCATAAGTAGTGAGGTATATATTTTGTGGGATGAGAATGCCGCCAATTGGGCTCCACAAAACCATTCTTGCCATGCAAACACAGTGTACAAAGGTTTAGATGTAGTAGCTACGAGAAATATTATGGCGGGAGAAGAGCTAACGCTGGACTATGCCAATTTTTTAGATGAAAATATAGAACCCTTTGCTTGTACATGTGGCAGTACCAATTGCAGAGGTATCATATATGGCACAAAAAACAATCACATCACCGCAAGAGAAAGCAAATAGGAATGGAGAACAAATCATTTATAAAAAATATTATTGTAAGCAATAAGAAACGACTTTTTGTTACTTACTTTTTGTTTAGTGTAGAAATGGCTGCTGCATTGCTTAAACCATATTTTCTTGGAGAGGCGGTAAATGATTTGCTACAGGGAGGCTATAAAATACTGCTTGTTTTTTTACTCGTACACCTAGCATGGCTGGTTGTAGGCATGCTACGTATGCGCTACGACACTCGTACTTATACGAGCATATACAACGATATTATCACAAAGTTTTTGGCCAAGAATAAAGAACAAAAAAATGTATCTAAACTGAGCGCTTTATCTACACTTTCGAGAGAATACACTGACTTTTTAGAATATGATTTAATTTTTATTTTAGAATCTTTTTACAATATTATTGGCTCGCTCATTTTAATATATTTTTATGACAAGCGGGTAATTTTAATTTGTATGATCACATTGGTACCCATACTTCTTCTAAGTAAATATTATGGCAAAAAAATGGGTATCTTAACCACACAAAAAAACGATGAATTAGAAAAACAGGTAGATACAATAGCCAGCTACGATGAAGAAAAAATAAAGAGGCATTATACATATTTGCAAAAATGGCAAATAAAAATATCAGATCAACAGGCACTCAATTTTGGCATTATGGAATTGTTTGTACTGGTATTATTGGGTGGCTCGCTCATTATAAGTACGCATTTTAATAGCGATAAACTGAACGCAGGGCAAATCATCAGTTTCTATTTTTACTTACTAAAATTTACATCGGGCTTAGATACCATACCATATATAACCGAAAAATATGCTTTGCTAAAAGACATTACGAAAAGAATGCATGATTATATAAAATAAAGAATACATAATAATGCTTTTATTTGTGTAAATAATTTTACTTTTAAAGCAGCACTTTCTCAAATAGAATAGTCTTGTTAAAAATTAATCTCAAATAAATACATTGTTAGCGCTCACCATATTAGGAAATAACTCAGCGATACCCGCCTATGGGCGTAATCCTACAGCGCAAGTAGTACAAACCAACGATGAAAATTATTTAATAGACTGTGGCGAAGGAACACAGCTACAATTGAGCAAGTACAGCATAAAACGCAGTAAAATAAACAGGATTTTTATTTCTCACCTACATGGCGATCATTATTTTGGTTTGATAGGCCTTATCTCGAGCATGGGTTTAATAGGGCGTACAAATGATTTGCATATTTATGCGCCTGCACCGTTGGAAGAAATTTTGCATCTCCACTTAAAAGCCGCCAATACTACCCTACCCTATCAATTGTATTTTCATGCATTAAAAGATGAAGGAGAAATAGCCAACGATAAAAAAATAACCGTAAAAGCCTTTAAAGTAAACCATCGTATTGAGTGTTTTGGTTTTTTATTCACAGAAAAGAAAAACCCTCGTAAAATTTTACCAGAAAAAGCCAAGGCGTATGAAATACCTGAAGCCTACTATGGCGAGTTGCAAAAAGGAAAAGATTATACTACAAAAAAGGGCACCATCATTGCCAATGAAGATGTAACCGAAGCAGCTACAGATGCCCGCTGCTATGCCTATTGTGCAGATACTATTTATGATGAAACAATGGTACCCAAAATAAAAGGTGCACATGTTATTTATCACGAAACCACTTACCTAAAAGACTTAGAAGAACGAGCAGCTGCTAGGTTTCATTGTACAACAGTGCAAGCTGGCAATATTGCCAAACTTGCTGGTGTAGAAAAATTATTGATAGGGCATTTTTCTTCTAAGTATGAATTGTTGGATGATTTTTTGGCAGAAACAAAAAGCGTTTTTGAGAATACAGAGTTGGCTTTGGAAGGTGCTTGTTTTAAGATATAATTTTTGAGGCTCATAAATTAACGTATCATTATTGTAGGGTCAGCCTGAGCTTGTCGAAGGCGGGTTGGTCTCAAAAAGAACTACTTTTATACCTGGTTGCAACGCCTTCGACAAGCTCAGGCTGACAACTTTTCAAATCAAGCATTAGTGCTTACTATTTTTTTAATTTTACAATATAACTTTACTCCGTTTTTATAATATAGTTATTCCCATCTGCCATTAACCATTTGTATCCATCTTCAAAAGAAATAATATCTTCATCATACACATCAATCTTATACAACATAATAGATGATTTTAAGGCAAGCCTATTGGTCATATCATCAATAACATTTATTTCGTTTGCTGTATGCTGTACATACAGAAATAATTTCCCTTTAATGCTTCCTGTTAATACATCAAACTGATTACTGTAAGCAAACTCAGCAAAAGGTTTATTAAAAAACAGTGCCGTTTTATTAAATTTATCTGGAAAAGACAATGCGGAGATTAATGCTATTTCTGCACCTGCATTTACACCTGAAAGTATTGTATTTGCGTTTTTAGTAGAGGCATATTTTTGGTGTACGAATGGCAATATTTCAGTTGTCAATAATGTTGACAATGCAAAAAAATCACGTATCTCTGTTGAATCTAACTTTTGAGACAAAGAAATTTTAATGGCTGTGCAAGATGAAGGTAAAGCAGTAAAAATCCTATTATAAAAAGTATCTACATGATTATTACCTACTGAATCTTGCATGGCAATAAAATAAAAAGTGTTTTTATTACCCAAAATTTCTAGCGCAGGATTAATAGAAATCTGTGCAGCCGTTTTACCATCATTGCTTTGCCATGTATATTCTATTGCATTTGTAGTATTTTGAGCAAGCAAAAAATGGCTACAACATAAAATAAATATGGTGCTGCAAATTAATTTCACATAGTAATATTTACTTCCAAGTATTTTTTTACTTCTGCATATAAGCCATC
>JAYSWO010000494.1:0-19569 GCA_043717975.1 Ferruginibacter sp.
TTGGTGGAAGAAGTGTATGAAGAAACAGCGGAAATTCCTTTAAATGAAAAAGGAATAGACTACAATGTATTTGGTGCAAAGCATATTGAAGAAGGCGCATTAAAGCAAATGGAGATAGCAGCAATACTGCCCGTAGCCGTTGCAGGTGCGTTGATGCCAGATGCGCATCAAGGCTATGGACTGCCTATTGGTGGCGTGCTAGCAACAAACAACGCCATTATACCCTATGCAGTGGGTGTGGATATCGGTTGCTGTATGTGTTTAAGTATTTTTGCCATAGAGCCAAGCGAATTAAAAAAACGTGAAGCGTATTTTCAACGAGAGTTGGTGGCTAATACATTGTTTGGTGCAGGCCGTGAGTTTGCAGAAAAAACCGAGCATGAAGTTTTGGACAGAAAAGAATTTAGCGAAATACACATGCTTAAAATTTTGCAACAAAAAGCGGTAAGGCAATTGGGCTCTAGCGGAAGCGGAAATCATTTTGTAGAGTTTGGTAAAATAGACATTACTGATGCTAACAATTCAATGGGCGTGCCTGTAGGTGAGTACGTAGGCTTGCTTACACATAGCGGTAGCCGTGGGTTGGGTGCAAACATTGCCAACCACTACACACAAATAGCTATGCAAGCTACGCCATTACCTAAAGATGCAAAACATTTGGCTTGGCTAGATTTGGATACCGAAGCGGGTAATGAATATTGGTTGGCCATGAACCTTGCAGGTGATTATGCAAGTGCATGCCATCATACGATACATAAAAAAATAGCAACAGCCATTGGCGAAAAACCATTGGCCATGGTGGAGAACCACCACAACTTTGCTTGGAAAGAAATGTATGAAGGGCAAGAAGTAATTGTGCATCGTAAAGGTGCAACACCAGCGGGCAAAAATGTATTGGGAATTATACCAGGCAGCATGACAGCACCTGGTTTTATTGTAAAAGGAAAAGGTAATGAAGCAGCCATAAATTCTGCCAGCCATGGTGCAGGGCGTAAGATGAGCCGTAGCAAAGCTTTGGCAAATATTACACACGAAGCGCTAAGAAAAGAGTTGAAAGACTTTGGTGTAAAGCTTATTGGCGGCGGATTAGACGAAGCCCCTTTTGCATACAAAGACATACACGAGGTAATGCAAAGCCAAACATCGTTGGTAGATGTAGTAGGAAAATTTTATCCTGCTATTGTACAAATGGATGGTAGCGATCCGAAGAAATTTAGAAAGAAGAGAGATAATTTGGTGGGAGAGTAAATTTTAAAATAGCATTTTAGTAAAAGCACTTTGTGAAATAAATCCACATTATTTTACACAAGTGCTTTTATTTTTTTATTCATAATGCCAAACCAAAGGGGTGGCACTAATGCTAATAACATAGAGCCAGGATAGCCAGTTGGTAATTGAGGAGCATTATCATGATGTTGTAATATCTGATATTTTCTACAAGCTAAATAATGATGGTCGCTATGGCGACTCAATTCAAACAGCATCATTCTACCCATGGCATGGTTGCTGTTCCAACTATGTTGTGGTAGTGCCCTTTCAAATTTATTTTCGCCCGTTTGCTTTCTTTGCAAGCCGTAGTGTTCAATATAATTTACGGTTTCTAACAATAATATTCCCATAAAAGCTGCTGCAAAAAAGTATACCAATATCCACCCTCCAAAAATAAAATAGATGCTAGCTACTAATGCTAGTTGTATGGTTTGTAATTGAACCATTTCATTGTAAATACTAAAAACAGCTTTGCCTTTTTTCTTTACTTCTTCATTGGCAATATGCCAAGCAGACAGGTAAGTAAAAATGATGGTTCTAAAATAAAATAAATATACCCACTCATTGTAACGTGCACTGCTAGGATCGTTTGGTGTAGCTACATGTTTATGATGACCTTTATTGTGCTCTATAAAAAAATGTGTGTACATGCTTGTAAGCAAAGATGCTTTTGCAAGCCCTTGTTCAAATGTATTATTTCTATGCCCAAGTTCGTGTGCTACATTTATACCAAAAATACCACACAATATGCCCATCGTTGTAATGCGACCTATTATATCTAATGTACTCAACTGAGCATCTACAAAAGACGATAGATAAAAAAACAACATCGGTATTTGGATAAGTACAACAAGGTACAACATGTAATCATATGTTTTATCCATCTTCGCTAATTCCTCCTCCGCTGCAGACATGTTTTTGGTATTTCCTTTTAAAAACAATTCTAGCAAAGGCATCAAAACAAAAGCATACAATACAGTAACCCAACACCAAAAGCCTGTATGTGTAAAACTCATATATGCAAATGCAAACATCAGCAGAGGGTTAAGGTATTTTATGTATTTAAACAATGGCGTTTATTTTAAGTGCAATTTATTAAAAATATTGGTATTTAGCAACCGCCAGCCAGTAACTTCAAAGCAATAATAACTACCCAAATGATCCAGCCGTAGTTGGTATCGCTAGTAGATGAACTGCCCTGTGTATAAGCCTTATGGTTATTTGTTATTAGTTTTTCGAGTTCTTCAGGTAAATCTCTAATGCAAGTAAGTACGGTACTTATTCTTTTACAATCTTTCCTTTCTGATTTTTGTATGGCTACAGTTAGGTTGATTAAATAAAGTGCTAGGTCAGACTTTTCAGCGTATAATTCATGTGGTAAATTGCTTAAAAAATTACCAGCTCCGCTGGTAAGCCACTCCATTATCTCTGGCCGCTTGCTTACAAACGTATCTTTATTTACATTTCTTAAAACACGAAGTTTTTCTTCCACAAATATTCTAATGGTTCTTAAGCCTTCTTCTCTTTCGTCTGGTTGTAAAAAATCATCAAACAACAGCCAATCTCCCAAATCGCCAAATTGATTTTCGTTAATATATTTTCTAGAAACATAATTAAATGGGATAACAAAATATGGTGAAAAAAATTTTTCGAAAGATGCATCATTGGCAAATGTTTTTATTTGATCTCTTAAATCAAATAAGTTTAAAGCATTGTCTTCTAAAATTGCGAGCACAGCTTTTTTCTCCCATATTTTTTTATGGTGCAATAGCCGTTCGATAAAATCTGGCTTTTCAATTTCTTCAAACACATCGTTTTTATTATAACTATAGCCCTCTATTTCTATAAAGCCATCTTTTGCAAAATCAAATTCTGCATTCAGTTGTTTTTTTATACGAGTTACATTTATATCTCCTTCTACAGAAATATCACAATGTTGAAATAATCGAATAATGGAAATGTATTGTTTACTAGCCAATGCCTGTGCCTTTAAAGTCAATATTATTGTTAAAATCTGCCCTTCTTAAAAGTCCTGATAAACTAAAAATATGTCTTCTAAATTCTACATATTTTTCTTGTTCTAACACAGCATCCGCCATTTTCATAATCGATTTTGCTGCACCATAATCTTTAAAATCTTTGGCATCATATGTTTTGTATTCTATAAATCTAGATATTAAAAAACTTGTTGTATTGCTCAATCCTCTCCAATATAAATCATCTAGCTGTTTAAGCCTATTTTCTATTACCGATACACTTTTCGATTTTAAAGTAGATGCTTCTGATTGTTCAATTTTTTGATATTCTTTTCGCAAATCATCTTTTATAAAATCTGCCATGTTTATTGTTTCCAATACGGTTTCTTTATAATTCAAATATTCTTCTAACAGCAATGCTATTCTTTCATTGCCACCAAGCTTATCTGCTTCTTGAGATATACGGGTCATTTTTTCTGCAATAATGTATTTCTCATCCGATTTGTCTTGTTCTTTTAATTTGAAAAGGGTTGGTTTTATGCTTAGCAAATCTTGCATCAATTCATCGCCTTTTATTTCCCAAATTTTATCGTCGTTATATTGAAACTGCCTTATCGTATCTACCAATTCATTTTCTAATTGTAGAAATTGCTCTTTCAACCTTGCAATATTTATTTGTTTTTCAGAAACTGAAAACACATTTTTAAATTCTTGCTGTGTCATTACCAAATACACTGTAGTATTCAATACCCGAGAATCGTTTAACTGAATTTGTATTTCAATATCAGATCCTCTTATTAAATCTGACTGTAAATCTTTTCCAGAAATTTCAATACAACCTATGGTAAGATTTGATGATGCCCTGCTATTTCTATCGCCCTCCAAAATGCTAATGATGATAGAGTCTTTAGAGCCCTTTGTAATTGTTTTAGAAATCTCTCTGTACAACGTTCGCTTTTGCGGTAAAAGACTATTTCGTTCAAAAATTACTTCTAGTTTTGTCGTTTTATTTTCTACATCATCAATCTCAATAGAAATATCATGCGGCAAAGGTTGTCCATCAATATTGTAAATACCTTGTGCAATACCAATCTCCTTGCTTAACGATTTAATGGCGTTTTTATTATCATCATACACCGTTAGCGCAAATAAATTTGTGGTACTAGGCAGTAGTGGAAGAAACTCTGTTTTCTTTGCCTTTAATGGTATAAAGCCAGTATCAAAGCCGCCGTCTGCTCTAGTAATTCTATAAAAACTATTTTCATATTGCCCGCTGCATGCTATTAATAAAACTTCTTCTTTATCTCTGCTACTTCTGTTATAAGAAATATCTAGCTCAATGTTTACAGGAGTAAAATCTATAGATGCCAGCAAATCTTTTCCTATTTCTTCGTTAGAAATAATTTTTTCAATTACAGCAGGTTCATAATATTTATTAGCAGCATAATAGGCTGCGCCAATAGCAATAGAGTTTGTAGGGTCTATAGAATGGTTTATGGGTATGCCCGTTTGCGCCGCTAGTTGCTGGCGTACTTGCGGTAAAAATGTACTTCCGCCTACTAAAATTATTTGATGAATATCCGAAGCAGCAAGTTTATTGTTCTCAATAATTTTATGAATTAATTTTATGGTTTCATTTATGATGGGTAAAAATAACTCGTCAATTTGTTCTTTGGTAATGGTAAAATAGAAATCATAATTTTTATCATTCAGTATAGCACCAAAATCAATGATGGTGGAAGCAGCATTAGACAATTCTTTTTTTGCTTCTTCTGCATAATACATTACTTGGTAATACAACATTTCATACTTGCCGTATTTTACCCTAAACTCTTCTTCAAAATTTTCTATACCTGTTTGTTTAATAATTTCGGGCACAATAATTTTATCTATGATGGCAAAATCTAAATCCATCCCACCTAAAAAATTATTGCCTTCGTGGTCTATTACTTTTAAATCATCTTGGCTAGATTTTACCAACGCCACATCAAATGTGCCGCCACCAAAATCATATACCAGCCAATACCCATCTGATTGTATGGCTGCTTCAGCAGATGCATTAAAAAATGCTAGGCTTGCTGCAATGGGCTCTTGTAATAAAAACACTTCTTTAAAACCCGCTTGCTGCCCAGCTTTTAGTGTGGCATTGCTTTGCATGCTATCAAAAGATGCTGGCACGGTTATTACACATGCTTCTAGCGGCTCGGCAGATTGTTCAAAATTTTTAAGTTCTTTTAAAACAAGTGCAGAGAGTTCTACTGGTGTTACATTTTCATCAATGTTAACTACATAATACTTTTCATCGGTGCCCATTTTTCTTTTAAAACCACCAAATACGTTTGTAGCATCTTTGGTAAGGTACTCCCTAGCTTTATCGCCTACAAGTATTCTATCTGTGCGATATGCCACCACCGAAGCCAATGTTTCTTTTTGTCCAATGGGGTTTTTATACACACGCACTTTATTGTGCTCATATTTTGCGATTAAGGAATTGGTGGTTCCCAAATCGATTCCAACGTTTACGGATTTCATGTTGATATTTTAATTTTTCTCTACCAGCACTACTGCTTTTTGTATTAATTGCAAATTACCATCTACATTTTTATAAATGATGGGTTTTAGTGTTTTTGTTATTTTCATTTTTGATGAAGCATTCCCAACAATACTTGCTTCGCAATCTGTTCTAGATTCTGTATACGTTTCATTTGTTGGATCTTGCACAATAAAACCTTCATCTGTAAATATGGAAAAAAGTCTGTTGAAATTCCTTTCAAAATTATCAGCTTCGCCTATTGATTTTATTTTTCCATGTATTTCAAATATTTGATTGATAATTTGAAGGTTTACGCTCATATGGTTGGTTTAGAAATATAAATATAATGGATTTGTACTTTTAGCAAAATAATAATGAATTTGTGCAATGGAAAAGCCCTGCTGAAAAAGTACAGCAGGGCTTTTCTATTATGAAAACTTTCTTTGCAATTTTTTTGAAAAGAATTAAGCAACTATTTTGTTCAGCATTCTTTTTATTATTGCAATTGAGTTAGTTTTAAATCTTTTAAGGCCACACAGACAATGCCCCACAACTTGCCGCTATCAATAATATTCTGTTATTGATGATAGCAAAATTGCTGCTGGTTTTTGCTTGTACACTTGCGGCAAAAGCATTTGCGCTACTTATCACACAAGGGTTTGCTGTGCCAGCAGGTATAATTACATGGTATGTGGAATCGGGTATCTTATTGCCATTCCAGTTAGCTGCATTGTGCCAATCGTTGCTTACAGCTCCTGTCCATACGGATAACTTTTGTGCAACAGTGGCTACTGCAGTATCTTTAAAACCAAAACTACTTGTGGCTATTAATGTATAACTACCCAATGTGGCTGCTGTTGGCGTACCTGTGCTCCACGATGTTGCAAAACTTCCTATGTTGTACAATGGCAATAAATTGTAGGTATCGTTATCGCAAATAATATATACAGTTGTATCAGGCCCTAAATGTGGGCGTACTGGTACCAACGAATACCCTAACATGTACTCACTATTTCTACCGGTAGTGGTATATGTTTTTGCTAAAGAATCTATCGGAGCATTTATATCTAAAACCCAAGGCGCATCTGCATTGTGTGAGCGCTTGTACAATAGTAGTTGGTCATGAAATAAACCAGCCGTAAAATGCGGGTTAGCTGCGTAACTATATTTCATATTGTAATTAAGTTGGTTGGTATCGCCTACAACGAACACGCCGCCATATCTGTTATTATTAGCCAATACCAATTGACCGCTTTGTGTATTTGGTTTTTCATTTACAGCATACACATGTGAGGCTTGCGCATTGGTACCAGTAAGAATAGTCGCCTCAATGGTATCTTTATTGGTAATGCCTGCGGTAACTTTTGCGTAAGAGCCAATGCCGCTATAGTCGTATCTGCTTGTATCGCCAATTGGAGCAGATGATGTAGGTAAATCAATATAATAATGTGAAGGAATTAGTTCTTGAAAGAATGTGCCACCACCAGCTCCAGTTAACCTGTAATCGTATAAAAATGGTAAACAATAAATGCCATGTGCTGTCCCTGCATAATCGCTGATAAAATTATTGCTATTGGTTGTATTATCAAATCTGTAATAATGCAACACATTGGCATAATTTGCCTGTGTAGGATTTACTTTACTACACATTTGTTGCCTTATTTCTGATAGCGATAAAATCTTATTCCATTCGCTTATTTCATCAATTAAACCATCCCAAGCGTAGGCATAGCCAGCTACAATACCTGATCCTGCTTTTACACTTTCAAATTTTGTTGGTAAAAATGATGAATTACCCGAAGCAACAGCAATTCCATTGATAAATACGTTGTAGCTATTTGCACCTACATCCCAATTAAATGCTAGATGATACCAACGCCCTGTATGTAAACTATTCATTACTGTTACAGTATCTTGGTATCCGGTAACAGTGGTATCTGTACCAATGGTTAAAAGTAGTTTATTGTTTTTGATAAAAACATTGAAAGCTTTGTGTTTTCCTGATTGATTGCGAAAGTGTGTGGTAGACAAAAGAACTGCATTGTTTTTTATTGTATTTGCGTTGAACCAACATGCTATACTCCCCTGTGCTGGTGCATTGCCCCAATTGCCCAACTCTGCAAATGCTGAACCACTGAGGGCACTATACAAACCACTGCCTGTAAAGGTTAGCATTTTTCCGCTGCCAGGCAAGCTATCTTTAGGTACATTGGTTGTGTTGGCACAAGTAAACAATGGCGTGTAATTTGAGCCTGCTGTTTTGTAAACAATACTACTAGCCAAGCTTCCGGAGCCGGTAATTATTTGGTTATTGCCATTGGTTGTATTGCTGCCAAATTTATACAAGCTTACTAGATTGGTTTCAGCACCGGTAAGTGGTACGTTTATATTGTTTCTAATTTGATCACTTGTACGTGCAATATTCCAGACCCTTACTTCGCTTACATATCCAGCAAAAGCGGGAGATAATGCAGTGGAAAAACCAGCTAATCCAATACTTGGATGCAATATATAGCCACTTGCAGCTGCCGAGGTTTTTAATGCACCATTTACATATAATTTTAACTTGCCATTTTCGATTACTACGGTTATATGCGACCAATCGGGTATTGCTCCATTATATACCGCTGGCGCCTGTAAATACCCAGTAGAGCCTTCATACACACCAATGCCATTTGTACCCAAACTAATACCTACTCCAGCATGCCCTGCACCTAAACTATTTCCATTACTTGGTGGTATTACAAATGTTTGCCCAGCTTGCCCATTTTGAATATAATGCCCTAAAGGCCATATTGGATAACCACTTGTGCCCGAGCCACGTTTTTCAAGTAATGGTTTGGCTACAATTTCCATGGTAAAATTTTGACTAATGGTTGGGTAGGTAAAATCATTTGTACCATTAACGGCAGTAACTGCATCTGCATAGCCATTCAATAAAATAGAACATGGAGGGTCGTTTAGGGGTATTTCGCTACAGGTAAATTTGGGTGTAGTGGTTGTGCCAGCAAGCTGAGCATTTAATGCGCTGCCTGTGTTTGTGCAAGAATTTGGAACATAGGTTGGTCCATTAACGCCGTCAGTAAGCACTCCGCCAAAATTGTAATAGGCTACCAAACCACTTTCATTGCCTAATAAACGTTGCCCAACAAGGCTTATAATTTCTGTAGCCGAAATCGACCTGTTCCATACACTCAATTCATCTAAACTTCCATTAAATTTATTGATACCGCCATTATCTGCTCCAATGTTTAATGCATTGGTACCTGTAATGGGTGTTGTTGCGTTTGCAGTGCTGGCCTCTAAAACCCCATCTACATATATTTTTAAATTGACTCCATCAAAAGTACCAACGGCATAGTGCCAGTTACCATCTGTAACGGTTGTTGCACCAATGGCTGAAACAGTAGTGAATGCTGTATTTACAAAACTTATTTGCGCTTTATTGGAAGCGGATATGGAAAGTTTGTAATTATTATTTGTGCCATCTACATCTTTCAGTAATATACTTTTTACAGTACCAGTAATGGTTGTTTTAAAATAAGCACCTACCGAAAATTGAGCTAGATTAATTGCTGCATTATTGGCTGCTTGTGCATAATCAGTTGTACCGTTTAAAACCATATTACATTCAGGTGTAACAAATGGAGGTGGTGCACAATCAAATATTGGTGTAAGTGCTGTGCCAAACGTAGAGCCGTTTAATACATTTCCCGTTGCCGTGCAAAAATTTGTAACGGTTCTTCCCAGTCCGCTCCTGCTATTGTCATTAAAATGGTAATAAGCCACTAAGCCAGCTTCATTACCAAGCAACGAACCATTCATGGCTGCTTGAATTTGCGATAATGTTCTGGTTGTATTCCATATCCTTACTTCATCTATCTTACCGATAAATGGATAAAGATTTAAGGGTGAATTATAACCAATATCTGCAGGGCTTGCGTTGGTAGTAATTGTTCCAGCGGCAGTTAGTGTTCCATCCAGCGTTCCATCTACATATAATTTTAATGTAGCGCCATCATATGTAAATGCAGTGTGGTGCCACTCATTGTCGTTGATGGCTATTGACGATGTTACAATTTGTTGCGTTCCATTTATTAGTATTCCTGCAGTTAATTTTCCCGTGCTTTGTTGTACATACATTCCTGGCGCTTCCTGTGTGCCATTTCCACCTTTGCCAATTATTCTTCTGTAAGCGGCTACATTGGTACTTGGTTTTACCCAAGCCTCATACGTAACACTGGTAGTGCTATTAAATGCGGCATTGTGTGGTATTTGTACACCCTCACTTGCTGCACCACTTAGTGAAACGCTACAAGTAGGTGGATTTATTGTACAAGGAAATTTTACATAATTAACCGTAATGCCATTTAGTGTAGCACCGGTTGCAGTGGCATAATTTGTAATGGTTTGCCCTGCACCGTTAAAGCTATTATCATTAAAGCGATAATATGCTTGCAATCCTGCTTCGTTGCCTACCAAAGAATCGGATGCTTTGCCGATGAGTTGATTTTGTGTGCGCTCTACATTCCAATAACGCACTTCATCGAGTGTACCATTGTAAAAACGGCCATTGGCAAATCCACCTCCTAATGTTAAGCGGGGAATAGATGTAGGAAACGTAGTAGTTAGTGCTTTATTGAAAATTAATTTACCGTCTAAATAGCCTCTAATAGTTTGCGTAGTTAAATCCCAAGTAAGTGCTACATGATAATTTTTATTTGGGGAAAGTGTTCCAAATAATTCAATGCCATACGCGGAGTAACTACTTGCATAAATAAAATACAAGTTTCCATTTGCATAGGTTTGAAAATACATGCCATCTGTAAATGTTCCTGCATCCACAGAAGGACTGAAGGTGGAAAACGGAATCTGCCAATCGCTAAACGATGGTTGGTTCATCCAAAATTCGATGGTACCTTTTGTTGGCATAGTGGTTGGAGTGTTTACAACATCTACATAACTATTAGTACCATTAAATTTTGCTGCACAAGTAGGTGCAACAAAAGTTGGTAAAGGCGTGTTGGGACAATCGAATGCCGGAGTAGTTGCTGTGCCTGTTGTAAGGCCATTTAATATTGCACCAGTTGTTGTACACTTGTTGGTTACAGTTTGCCCAGTACCATTATATGTGCCATTATTAAAATCGTAATAAGCAACCAAACTTGCTTCATTTCCTGCCAAGGTTGTATTCATTGTAGCGGATATTTGGCTAAGGTTTCTAGCCACATCCCAAACCCTTACCTCATCTATTTTACCAATAAACGGATAAAGGTTATGACCAATACTATATCCAATACTTAAAGGATCGGTGGAAGATGCTATAGCACCAGTGGCTGCGAGAGAATTTTCAAAGATACCATCTACATACAAAATCATATTAGCACCATCATAAGTAGTGGCAATATGATGCCATTGATCATCATTAATGGCAGTAACTCCATATAAGTATCTCAACACACCACCAACTTGCAATGCTACTAATACTTTGCCACCATACCCTGTTCCACTAGATTCAATTTCAATCGTTGGATTATGTACGGCAGTTGCATATCTACTTAATATAACCCTGAAAGTGCTAATATTTGTTGAGGGCTTTACCCATGCTTCGTATGTGTATGCTGCAGTTAGGTTTAATGCAGTACTGTAAGGGATACGAGTACTTGTACCAACAACACCTGTTAAGTTTAATGCACAAGTAGGTGGTACAGGTGTAACTGCACTTGCTAAAATATATTCAGTATTTTGCCCTGTTGCAGTTATTGTTTTTGTACCAGTATTTAATGTTTGGTTATCGGCTGCACTCCAAGTCGTAGCGGTATTATCGGTACGTTTATATAATTTTAAATTGGGTTCAATAGATGGCGTTACAGTTGTGTTGTTTGTATAATTGTAGGTGGCATTGTATGCAGCTGAGCCATTACCATTTACTACAAATACCCCTGCATATTTATTATTGCCAACAATGCCAGGAAAATTTTGATGGTTGGGTAATTCGTTCACTGCATACAGCTGTACGCCTGCACTGGTACCAGCATTCATAGTGGCTGTAAAGTTATCAGATGGAGTGCCAATGTTTATATTGGCAGTAGCAACATTGGCCGAATAATCATAAGCACTATTATCGCCAATAGGTGCACTACTGATTGTTAATAAGCCACCATTACCATAAGCTTCGGTTACACAGTTATTTATTTGATTGCCAAATATTGTTCCGGTTGGTTCGTCAAATTTATAGTATCTAGTAAGTGCTGCATGATTGGGATGAGAGGATGTTTCTTTTTTACACATCCAATCTCTTATGGTTGTTTGGGATAATGCAGTATTCCAAATTCTCAATTCATCTAAATTAGACCTATTATAAGCCCCATTTGGATAGTAACCCATTGCCATAAAGGTTCTAGCGGCAATATTATTTACAGATGTGCCCGGAGGAATTGCCGTTGTGCCTTCTAAAATTCCGTTTACATATATTTTTAAATTATTGCCTTCTCTTACTGCCGCAATATGATACCATTTATTTAAAACAAGTGAAGTAGTAGCATCAGCATGATATGCAGTTGTACCGCTTTCAAAATAAAATGCAGGAATATTGTCGCTCCCGTTTATTGATGTAGTAATTGCCCATTCATTGGTGCCAGGAGATGAAATTCCGTTCCATTTATTTACGCAACCAGAATTATAACCAGCACTTGATAATTCCCTTTTCAAAGTCCAAAATTCGATACTAAAGTCATTTGCTCCAAAATCAATATCTGCATCATCGTTTGCATAAGCGCCATATTGATCCATTCTTAAACAGTTGCCACTGCCGGGTTGTGGGGTAGTTACATTACAAGCAATATTGTATTTGGCATTTAAGTAAGCTTCTATTTGTATTTTTTCTGCACCGGTTAGTTTACGGTTGTACAAAATAATCTCGGCAATATCGCCACTTAATGGATAAGCTAATGTAGAACCTCTATTACCAATGTACAAAGGATTGTTGGCAAAATTACCGGAGCCGGTAGCAAAATTTTGGTCATATAAACCAATGTCTTTACTATTAATACGCAGATTTATTTTTGCATTAACGGCTGCAGCTTTATCATAACTTGCATTTACTATTTTAAATTCATTGGCTTTAAAAGGATAATTTTTCGTATTATAACCACCACCGCTACTACCTACATACATACCATTGTATGGAGTGCTTTGTGCGTTTTCAAATAAATTAAATCCTACAATGGCATTAAAATCCGCCCCGTGTTCAAATACCGTTTCCCAGTTTGTGTTTGGGGCCACAGATTTATACACTACATACGCATCAGTTTTATCGGTGGCACTTAAATCTATATTGGGTGTAGATAAATAATGATTGGTAAAGCGCAATACGGGCTTACCATTAATTACATTGGTTACATACATTGGTCTGTATATGGCCGTAGCAGAAGTTGCGTTTGCAGTATTGCCACTTTGGTCGTTCCATTGTTGTACCGTTTGCCCATTGGTAGCAGCATTTACCCCTGCATCGGTATATACGGCAGCATCGGCTTTTAGCCAAAGTACATTACCACTTGTGGGTATTTGCGCATTCACAGTAAGCACAAATAAGTTTAAAAACAGCAAGTATAGAAAACGCATAGCAGTAGTTTTATATGAAGCTGTAAAAATGCTTAATATAAATGGGCGGGCATATACCGTGAAATACGTAATTTTTAAAAAGCTCAGTAATGTTGTTAAATATATAAACCCATAGCAACAAAAAACCATCGCAATGTTGCGACGGCTTATTAAACTTGATAATATAAATTGGTTTACCTTCTTGTATCAGGCGTCACTTTTATTTGAAATTCTTTGGGAGGTACAGCGCCCATCAAATGTTGTACAAAATAATCCCAACGTCTGCGCATCATATAATAGCTATCTGCACCAAATCCATGCGTTGCATTTGGAAAAATAACCAAATCAAAATCTTTATTTGCTTTTATGAGTGCATCTACCACCAAAAAACTATTGGAAGGAGGTACGTTGTCATCCATATTACCATGCGCTATTAATAATTTACCTTTCAAATTTTTTGCATACAATTGATTGGCTTGTTTTTCATAATTATCTTTTTCAAGTAATCCGATATAGCGCTCACCCCAATCATCTTCATAATTTCTATTGTCATGATTACCACTTTCGCTAATACCAACTTTATAAAAATCAGGATAACTAAACATGGCATCTGCTGTGGCATAACCACCGCCTGAATGACCCCATACACCAACTCTATCTAAATCTAAGTAAGGGTATTTTTGTTGCAATTGTTTTAAACCACTTATTTGATCTGGCAAGGTATTGTCTGCCATATTTCCATAGCATGCATCGTGAAAAGATTTTGAACGATTGGGATTACAACTGCCTTCTATTACCACTACAATAAATCCTAATTCTGCTAAAGCTTGATGATCGCTAGAGCCTATTGCCGAAAATGACCATGTACCTACACCACCACCTTGTGGTCCGGGATAAATATAATTTACAACTGGATATTTTTTGGAAGGGTCTAAATACGATGGGTGATACATGATGCCAAATAAATCAAATGTACCATTGTCAGATTTTACACTAAATGGTACAGGAGGTTTCCAACCAGTAGCCGTTAAACGAGATATGTCTGCTTTTTCTAATTGAGTAATTAATTTGCCATTGATATCTCTCAAAACGGCCGTGTTGGGTACATCTTGCTTTGAAAAATTATCTACAAAATATTTCTTATCACTAGATAAACTGATGGAGTGGTTTCCACTTTCTGGTGTAAGTAATTTAATATTTTTTCCACTAAAATCAATAGAGTAGTAATAACTGAAATATGGATTTTGTCCCGCTTCTTTGCCTTTGCCTTCAAACAAAATACTCCGCTTTTTTTCATCAACATTCAATATTTCTGTTACCACAAAATTTCCTGTTGTAATTTGGTTTTTCAACTTTCCTGTGTTAGCATCGTACAAATACAAATGCCCCCAATTGTCTTTTTCAGAAAACCAAATAATTTCATTGCTACCAGATAAATAACGCCAGTTAGCCGTTTTCCATCCTGACTCGTATTGAGTTGCTACGGTTTCTTTTAATACATCTCTCACATCACCTGTTGCGGCATCTGCAATTCTTAGTGTTGCACTTTTATGATCTCTCGGTGTAGATACAAAAGCAAGTTTACTACCATCTGCACTCCATACATTATCATCAAAAGACCCACCACAACTTATATCATCACACAATGTACTGCGATGATCATCTGCCGCGGTTTTTAATTTTACGATACTGCCAGTAGTTACATCTATAATAACCCTGTGTATTTTTACAATTTCTTTATCTTGGGGCAAAGGGTATTTCCACTCTTTTAATTCTGGAGCACCCACTTTTGTTTTTACCAAATACATGCTGCTCACATTTCTTTGGTCTTGTTTAAAACTGGCTATTTTTTTAGAATCCGGCGACCACAATAAAACAGCATTGTCGCTATGCGTCCATCCAGCATTGTCTGTGGCATAGCCGAAATCTTTTTCTCCATCCGTAGTTAGTTGTGTTTCTTTTTTAGTGGCTATGTCTTTTACATATAAATTCCAGTTTTTTATATACACTACTTTCGTTTCATCTGGCGATAATACTTCTGTGGATTTTACGTCGGGTGACGAAACCTTTCTTTCGGCTGGTATGATATCTTCTTTTTTAGCTGCTGTTTTCTTTTTGCCATTTTTTACATCAGTCAATACATACTCCACACCAGTTGCTGTTCTTGCACTGTACCAAAAATTACCATCGGGCAGCCATTGTGGTCGTACTGCATTTCTATCTATTAATTTATTTAAATTTACACCTAATTTACTTACGGCTTTTGTATAATCTTCCGTTGTAAGTACTTTTTGCGCTTCTACATTATTAAACAGTAGCAAAGACACTAATCCCACAAAAATAAATTTCATCATAATTTTTTAATATTTATAAAAGTAAATTTAGCTGATTTTAATAATAATATTGATTTTAAAATATAGGCGGTATTGTAAAATATAGGAGAGGCTAAGTTTCTTGTTTAAAAAATTAAGAAGATTTTAAGGTTGTCAATAAGAGGTAGGAATTTTCACAATAGCCATTGTACCCACACCATCCGCTTTTTCATACTTAATGTCACCATTTAACAATTCTACCCTGGAGCTAAGACTACTAAACCCAATACCCTTTTTTACAGTAGCCGCATCAAAGCCTTTGCCATTATCTTCAAATATCATTGTAACAACATTTGCTTTTAAGGTAATAAGAAGAGAAACAAAATTGGCTTCACTGTGTTTGAGTACATTGTTTAATAACTCTTGTGTAATTCTAAAAATACTTACTTCTATTTTTTCGGGCAATCTTTCTGTAATACCTATTTGCTCAAAATCGTATTTAATATTACTTGGCGTAAGTACTCGTTTTAATAAATCTTCTATAGCTGGTATAAAGCCAAGTTGTATCAATGTGGCGGGCATCATTTGGTAAGAAATATTTCTCACTTCTTTGCTTGCTTTGTCAATAGATTCCATTGCATCTATTACAATCTTTTTATCTACTACGCTTTCTTTATTTACACCAGCATTTAATTGTAGTTTTATGGCAGTAAGGTCCTGCACAATACCGTCATGCAAATCCTTGGCAATACGTGTGCGTTCTTTTTCTTCTCCATCTAATATAGATTGTACACGTGCATGCTGCAATTGCGCTTTTTGTTGCGCATTTCGTTTTTGGTAAATAAAATAAAATCCAAACCCTGTTGCAAATAACAAGCCCATAAAACTAAATAAATAAATTTGTGTGTTCTTTTTTGCTTTTAAAATACCCACTTCTTTTTCATGTGTTGTTTCAGCATTTTTAAATTTCGCTTCTGCTTCGCTAATTTTTTTATTCAAATCGCCATTAAATCTATTTCTCAAAAGCGTGTCTTCTTCGTATTTATATTTATACGCTTCTTTGTAATTTTGAGCATCTGCTAAATTGCCTGCATGTGTATCTAAAGCGGTAATCACACCATCTAACAAATTTATTTTTCGAGCTATTTCCAATGCTTCATAACTTAACAAAATTGCTTTTTCAAATTCTTTTTTCTTTTTAAGCACATTGGTATAAAACACCAAGCCTTCAACCAAATTTGCTGAATCTTTAGCAGCCCTGCTTTTTGCAATTATTTCCTGAAATATTTTTTCCGCTTTGTCCAGCTTATTTTCTACATCGTATGTTGTTGCAAGCAATCTGTAATGAAGTATAAATCCAGCTGAAGCTGTATCATTTTTTTGTTTGCTTAAATCAATTGCTTTTATAAAATACATTTCTGCTAGGTTATAATCGGCTTCTTCAAAAGAAATTACACCTACGTTATGATAACATTGCTCCAATAAAGTAATGTACTTATTAGGTTCGGCTATTGTAATACATTTTTTCCAATAAGCAATGGCGTTTTGCTTTTGAGGAATATAATAGTAAGTACTTCCAATGTGTTTGTAAAAAGTAGCTTCTGCCAAACTATTTTTTTGTTGATGTGCCAGGGCAACTTGTGCTTGGCAATAATTAAGGCAAGTATCCCACATATGCAATGCTTGGTATTGGTGTACCAACGTTGTTTGTATGGCTAAATTTTCTTCATTGGAAAAGTTGGAGGACGTTAGTTTCTTTTTTAATTCGATGATAAATTCTGAAGACGCTTTGCTTTTTTCAATTTCGGCCAAACGAGTTTCTAAAACCTTATTTTGTGCAAACAACATATTACTGCAGCCAAGAAAAACTAAAAGTAACATTTTACTTTGCATTATTTCACAAATTTATATTTGATGGCAAGCGATATTAATTTACCAGTAGTATGGGCATCAAATTTTGCCATAATACTTTTTTTATGGGTCTCCACAGTACGTATGCTTAAAAATAATTTATCGGCAATTTCTTTGCAAGTAAGCCCATCACAAAGATTTTCCAATATTTCATGTTCTCTTCTTGTTATATCTGTTGTTAATTCAAAAACATTTTTGTCATCTGTTTTTTTAGTAGCCAATGTTTTTGCAATTTTTTCACTTAAATATGTTCCACCATCTAGCACTACATCTACGGCCTCTTGCAATTCATCTACTGTACAATCCTTGGGCATAAAACCACTTGCACCAAGCTTCATACATTCTTGAATAATGTATTTTTCATCATTCATGCTTAGCATAATACATGGTACAGCATTATTTTCTTTTATTTTCTTCAATGTATCTATACCTGTCCATTCGGGCATTTCAATATCTAAAATAATAAGGGTTGGCGATTTTTGAAGCATGGCTTCGTATAATACTTTGCCGGAGTTGAAAACAACAACTTCTTGTACGTTTGGTAAAGATTGCAGTAGCTGAGCTACACCTTGTGCTACTATTGCATGATCATCGGCTAGATAAATAAGATTGGGCAAAGATTTAGGTTTCGGTTAATCAAATATACAAAATATACATTATCCTAATATTTTTTTGCATTTATATAAAATGATTATTATTTTATGCAACACAATCACTCAATAAGCTCATTAAATCCAACTACTTACTCGTTTTATTAATCAAATACATTCGAATATTCGTATATGCAAGTATGATTAAATTAATTTGCAAAAGCATCGTCACTATCTTATTAATTTGCTTAAGTATTATTAGCAAAGCACAGTTGGTTGACAATACTTCTACCTTTAGAAATATAGATCACGAAAAATATTTTCGCTTTCACTATGATAATGATTTTTTTACAAAGTCTGATGAATACTACACCCAAGGAATAACATTGGATTATGTGCACCCTGCTATTAAAAAATTTCCATTAACCAAGCTTTTATGGAAACCGTACAAAACCGCCCCACAATATGGTGTTGCTTTTAATTTATTTGGCTATACACCTACCAGTATTTTAAGTGACGATATTTTATATGGCGATAGACCTTTTAATGCAAATATATCTTTAAAAACATTTTTAATTCAAGCTGATAATGTTCACAAACAACAAGTATCTACCGCATTTAGCATTGGTGTAATGGGGCCTGCAGCACTAGGCTACGAAATACAATATAATATTCATCGGTGGTTAGATAACCCATTGCCCCATGGTTGGCAACATCAAATAAAAAATGATATTATACTAAACTATCAAATAAACTATGAAAAACAATTGGTAAGTGCTAGTAATAATTTTGTATTAAATTCTACTTCAGAAATAAGATTGGGTACGCTTAATAATAAAATAAATACAGGCTTTAATTTTATGATAGGACATTTTAATAAAAGATATATGCCAGTTGGAAGTAATAGGAAAAAAGTATCTTATTATTTTTATGGGCAAAGCAGGGTAAACCTTATTGGCTATGATGCAAGCATGCAAGGAGGATTGTTTAACAGAAAAAACCCCTATACCATTGCGGCGGCAGATATTTCAAGACTAACTTACCAAGCAGATGCGGGTATTATTGTAAACTATAAAAAATTATTGCTTTCATACACACAATCGATTCTTACAAAAGAATTTCGTAGTGGCAATTACCATCGATGGGGCGGTATTACGGTTGGGTTTGCGTTCTAGGGAATAGTTTTCCCATAATTTGGAACTATTTTGTACCGTTTTATTTCATTTTGCCTTACTTAAAAGCAATATAAATCAACAATTAAAGATTATTCTAGCTTTTATCTTGCTCATTTAATATTATCTCCCTATTTTTGCAACCCCTTACGGGAAATATTTCTTTAAATTCTTTTTTAGAAATATGGTGTGATAGCTCAGTTG
>JAYSWO010000495.1:0-7366 GCA_043717975.1 Ferruginibacter sp.
TTACAAATGAGTCTGGCAGAGAAATTTTACAAAATGGTTCTAACCAAAACTATTTTGATATGAATGCTGGTGTGTTATTTTCTGGCTCTAGCAATGGCAACAACAATTATTATGCAGGTGTATCTGTATATCACGTAAACAGGCCAAAAGTTGGTTTTAAAGATGCCAACTATCAATTGGCAAGTAGGGTTACTGTGCATGGTGGTGGTACATTGCCAATATCTGATCTGTTAAGCTTTAATGGTTCTGCTATTTATCAATTACAAGCCAAAGCTAGTGAAACAACCCTTGGTGGTGCATTATCGTACAATGTAAATGGCGATGAAGTAAACCCTAGCAATGTTTTTATAGGCTCATGGGTTCGGTTTAATGATGCTGTAATTCCTTACATAGGCCTCGAAGTAAATGGCTTGAGAATTGGTGCTAGTTATGATGTAAATATTAGTAGCCTTAAATCTGCCACTGCAAGTAGGGGAGGTTCTGAGTTTTCTTTAATATATATAAAGCGCAAATCTGAAACAAAGGGTATTCCTTGTCCGAAGTTTTAGAGATAGTTTGAAAGATATTTTTTTCAAAAACATTCGCCTTCGGCGGATGTTTTTTGTTTATAGGCTATGGAGCAATGGGCAGCATCGTTGTGTCACTCACTTCAGCGGCATACCATTTTTCATCTTTCATTGTGCAATAGAAAAACAATATCAAAAAACCAATTGCATAATAGAATACCTTATCTTCTAGCTCTCCCTTTACACGAAGATGAGAGGGTAAGGGGTAGGTCCCTTTTCACCATACCATTCATCTATAAATAAGGCAGTTCTTATACATTTATATATTTATGTTGCCTTTTAAATATCAGATTTGTATCTTTAAAGCAATATAAACCCCACTTATATTAATATGCTGAAAGAAATCATCATATCTATACAATCATTTTTTGAAGCGCATCGTTTTATAAACAAACACCGCTTGTGGAAATGGATTATTGTACCAGGTATTATTTATTGTATTTTATTTATAGCCGGCATGTATTTGTTTGGTAAAACAAGCTCATTGGCTACTGCATATGTGCTGCAAAAATCTGGGTTAAAAGCTTGGGTGGACTCTATGCATGAAAGCTGGCTTAACTGGCTGGTAATCGTAGGTCAATTTTTTATAATCATCATTTTATTTCTATTTTACTTTTCGCTCTTCAAATTTATTTTTCTCATTATTGGCTCTCCAGTATTTGCTTACCTCAGCGAAAAAACGGAAAGTATTTTAGTAGGTAAAGATTTTCCATTTAGCTTTCCGCAGTTTTTAAAAGATATTGCAAGAGGTATTAAAATAGCCTTAAGAAATTTATTGTGGCAAACTGTTTATGTAATCACTATTTTAATTTTATCTTTTATACCTGTAGTAGGTTGGGTAGCTCCTTTAATAGCATTGCTTACGGAGTGTTATTATTTTGGTTTTTCTATGTTGGATTATAGTAGTGAGCGAAACAAACTTTCCACCTCTCAGAGCATTGCATTTATAGGCAACCACAAGGGTCTTGCTATTGGCAATGGATTGGTATTTTACGTAATGCATTTACTCCCATTTATTGGTTGGCTATTGGCACCATCATACGCTGTAGTAGCCGCTACGCTTAGTTTACACAAGGCAAAGGAGAAACAAGTTATTTTTTAATTATATTATGGCTACTATTTATTTGATACCCTGCGTACTTGCAGAAGATGCTACAGCTACAATTCCAGCTTACGTAATAGATGCTGTAAAAAAATGCAACGTAATTTTTGCAGAAAACGAAAGAACTGCTAGGCGTTTTTTAAAATTGATGGATAAGGCTATTGTTATAGACGATTACGAATGGTACACCATACACAAAGCGGAAGCAGAACAACTACAACAATTCACACAAAAAATAAAAGAAGATAAAACCATTGCCATTATTAGTGAAGCAGGCTGCCCAGGTATTGCTGACCCGGGGCAAATACTCATAGCTGCGGCACAAAAATTGCATTGTACCATCAAGCCATTGGTAGGTCCGAGTTCTATATTACTAGCCCTAATGGCAAGTGGTATGAATGGGCAGCAGTTTGAATTTGTAGGGTACTTGCCAATAGACAACGGCGAAAGAATAAAAAAAATAAAAGAGTTAGAATTATCATCTCAAAAAAACAACAGTACAAAAATATTTATAGAAACCCCTTACAGAAACAATCCATTAATGGAATCGCTCACAAAAGCTTGTGCAGATAAAACCATGCTTTGCATAGCAGCTAATATTACCGCTGCCAATGAGTCTATAAAAACACAAAACATTGCTGAGTGGAAAAAGAAAATGCCGGAGCTTCATAAGCAACCGGCCATATTTTTATTGTATGCTGGAAATTAAACATTACTGTTCGGGCGTTACTCCATCTACTATATAATTGCTTTCTCCACGCCAAGGAAGTGCTCCTTTTTTCTCTTCATAATGTAGTTTTACTCTTTTACCTTCAAACTGCATCATTCTTTTTGCAATACTATCTTCAGCTATGGAAAAATAAAACTTTTCAGATGCCAAAGCTACATTAGCAGAAGATGCAATACTACTTAGAACAAGCTCTCCTTCGTAGGTTTTAAATATATTTCCTTTGTGTGATAGTTTTTGCAACATGCCAGAACGAGATCCATCGCTGTATGTATAATAATATTTCCACCAAAATAATAAGCCTCCTACTAGAAGAAAAACTATTAAAAACATGGCAAAATATTTACCACATCCGCCTTTTTTCTTTGGTTGAATATCTTTTGAAAAATCTTTATTGATTTCTTTTTGTGTTTCTTCCATCAGTTTTGTTTTTTATTTATAATTAATATTCAATTTTTATTTTTTGTCCACAAATTTTTTATTTTGCCGGCAAGTCGGCAAGTCGTTTTATTTTCTGATGTACATTTTTTATTTCAATAAGTCGGTAAGTAAAAATGCTTCTCATTTTTAGTACCCAAAATCAACCAATCAACCAATCAACCAATCAACAAATCAACCAATCAACAAATCAACAAATCAACCAATCAACCAATCAACAAAATCTTCAACCCTTCAAACAATTTTCAACAACCTTCAACCCCCTCACAACCCATACTCACTCACCAACCATACCAGTGCCACCATATTCACTGCACCTAAATCCAATTCTCTTTTACTTACCGCTTCAAACACATCTGTACTTGCATGGTGCAAGTCAAAGTAGCGTTGACTATCCGGACTTAAGCCTGCTAAGGCTGTTCCGAGTTCTTTTAAATTATCAATATCAGACCCGCTACCACCTTCTCTAAAATCATACACACCGTAATTTCTAAATAATGGGCCCCAATTTTTTATTTTGTTTCTAGTTTCTTCTTTCATATCCAACGTAAACCCTCTTGGTGTAAACCCACCAGCGTCACTTTCCAGTGCAAATATATGTTGCTCTTTTTTTAGTTTTGCATTTTCCAAATATGCATCTGCACCACCACTCCCGTTTTCTTCATTCATATACATTACGGCTCTTATTGTTCTTTTCGGTTGTATGCCCGCTTTTTTCAATGCCCGTATTATTTCTATGCTTTGTACAATGCCAGCCCCATCATCTTGTGCACCTTCTGCAAGGTCCCAACTATCTAAATGTCCACCAACTGTTATTATTTCTTTTGGTGTTTCTACACCTCTTATCTCTCCCACTACATTATATGATTGCACAGGGGCAAGCATGGTACAATTATTTTTAAAAAAGCCTTGCACTTTTTTCCCTTGTTGTAATATTTTACTTATGGTATTGGCATTATTGGTACTAATGGCTACGGCTGGTATTTTAGGAAAAGAATCGTTGTACCTCGTCATACCAGTATGTGGGTAATCATCCGCATTGCTAGCAAGTGAGCGCACCAATACAGCTATTGCACCATACTTAGCTGCCTGCGCCGCACCGCTTCTTCTACCAATGCCAGCTGCGCCGTATGCGTTAAATGTACCAATGTATGTAGGGTCCATGGCTATATTAAAAAGTACCATTTTCCCTTTTACTGCATTACCAATTGTATGCAATTCGTTCATGGTTTTTACTTCCACAATATCGGCTCCTATAAATTTATTTTTACTACCCTCGCTGTTTCCAAGCGATGTTAATTGCAGTGGATATTTTTTCCCATCCACCATAAAATAGCCTTCTTCTTTTGCTCTACGTACCCAATGTGGCACCATACAAGGTTGCAAATAGGCAGTATCTGCACCTGCATCCATTAGCATCTTTTTTGTGGCATACACGGCTTTTTCTGCTCCAACACTACCACTCAATCTTGGACCTATTTTTTTACATAAATAGCGGAGGTTTTCATACGCTCCACTATTTATCAATACTTCATCGGCTAATTTTTTTATTACAGTGCTATCCGTTACATAATTTGATTTTTGGGCAATCGAAACGAATATGATACTTATACTTACCAGAAAACAATAAAGTTTTTTCATCTAAAAAAATTAATTAATACAAACTTAAACATTTCCATTAATAACTCTATAATAAAACGAACTGTTCTTTTAATCATTAAATTGCATTTCTTTATTAAGTCATAAGCATTTTAATTATATGAACATAGCAATTGTTTGTTATCCCACATTTGGCGGTAGCGGAGTATTGGCAACTGAATTAGGTATAGCACTTGCCAACAAAGGTCATAATATTCATTTTATTACCTACCAACAACCGGTAAGGCTTGGCGGTTTTCATGCCAATATTTTTTATCATGAAGTACGTGTACCTACCTACCCATTATTTGATTTTCCGCCATACGAAACTGCACTGGCAAGTACGATGGTAGATGTGGTAAACAACCACCAAGTTGATTTATTACATGTGCATTATGCCATTCCCCATGCATCAGCTGCATACATGGCAAAACAAATTCTTGCCAAGCAAGGCAAAAAAATACCAGTAATTACAACCCTGCATGGTACTGATATTACTTTGGTAGGTAGAGATAAAACATACAGCCCAGTAGTTACATTTTCTATGGAAGAAAGTGATATACTTACAGCAGTATCTGATAATTTAAAAGCAGAAACCTATCGCAATTTTGATATTGATAAACCCATTGAAGTTATTTACAATTTTGTGGATGTAAAACGTTTTCACAAAAAACCCATTACCGCTTTTAAAAAACTAATAGCGCCCAATGGTGAAAGAATAATAGTGCATGCATCTAATTTTAGAAAAGTAAAACGTGTGGGTGATGTTATAAAAGTATTTCAATTAATAGCAAAAGAAATTCCAGCAAAGTTAATTTTAATAGGAGATGGTCCTGAGCGACCAGAGTTGGAAGCTACCACAAGAGATTGTGTAAATAAAGATGACATAAAATTTTTAGGCAAGCAAGAGCAAATGGAAGATTTGTTGCCCATTGCCGATTTATTTTTATTGCCGAGCGAATACGAAAGTTTTGGTTTGGCTGCACTAGAAGCCATGGCAGCAGAAGTGCCAGTAATATCTACCAACGCAGGCGGCCTTCCCGAAATTATTATTGATGGAGACTGTGGCTACATGAGCGATGTAGGCGATGTAGAAGACATGGCAGCCAATGCCATAAAAATTTTAAAAGACGAAAACGTGTATCAACAATTTAAAGCAAATGCATTAAAACAAGCACAGCGGTTTGGTATAGAAAATATAGTGCCCCAATATGAAGCACTGTATAAAAGTGTGTTATAAATTATTTTCGGCGTAGCCACTGCTCGGGGTTAAGGTCTGTATTACTCTTAGCAGCTTTAAAATCTATTGCACCAACTCCATCTAAATTAGAAGCAACCCTACCCAATGCTTGACCAGTTTTTACTTCATCATTTACTTTTACAGTTACATTACTCAAATTCACATAAGAAAAGAAATAACTTCCATTTTTTATCATCACCACATATTTACCTTCTTCACCTGGTTCCATAACCATTATTACTGTACCTTGAAAAACAGATTTAACTGTAGTGCCAATAGGCGCTGCAATAGTAACTCCATCATTAACAAATTTAGAACCACTACCAAATTGATTAATTCCAAAATGATATAAAATAGAAGGATTGTCAACTGGCCAAGGAAGTATTCCTCTATTTCTTTCTAAACTTACATTTAATGCTACGCTCTCTGAACTTATAGAAACAGGCTCTGCTACTTTAGGTTCTTTTATTGGTTTAGGGATAGTTTTTATTGGTTCTGCTGCTTTTGTTACTGGCTCTTTAACGCCAGTTTTAGCAGCATTTAATTTTGCCTCCCTGTCATCTTCAGCTTTCTTTATTCTTGCTAATCTATCGGCTTCAGCTTTTAGTGCAGCTTTCCTTTTATTTTCTGCAATTTCTGCAAGGCGAGCTTTTTCTTTTTCTTCCCTTAATGCTTTTGCAATAGCATCTTTTATTGCTTTATTCACTTTGGCAACTTGCCTTTCTCTTTCCGCTATCCTTGCATTTATATCTTTACCTTCTCTTTTTAACTGTGCTACTACTCTGTCTTGCTCTGCTTTTTGATCCTCTAGCTTTTTCTTCTCATCTGTTTGCGCATCTAATGTGGTACTTTTTACTTGCTTTGTTATACCAAGGTCTTCTAATTTTTTTCTACGTAGTTCTTGTGTACGCAAAATATTTTGCCCTTGCATTTCTCTAAATGTGCGATAGCTTTTTAGGTAAGCGATTCTTTTTACGGCATCATTAAAATTATCAGCAGAAAAAATGAAATTTAAAAACTCGTAGTTGCCTCTATTCTTGTAAGCGTACACCATGCTCTTAGCATATTCTTGTTTTAAGGTATCCAATAGCCTGTCATATTTATTTACATCTTTTTGTATGCCATAAATATTGTTGTCCAAAATATTTATATCTGTTTCTATATTTTTAACCACTTTGCCTTGCAATGCAGCTTTGTTGCTATACATTATTAAGGTAGAGAGATTTTTATTTGTTTCTGCTTTATTATTATTAAGTAATTTTTGCGCATCTTCTATATCTTTCTTTAATTGCTGGCGCTGTTTTTCAAGCTCCGCTCTCGTTTGAGCAAACACAGTTATAGAAGTAAAATAAAAAAGGGCGAACGAAAAAATTACTCTCATCATAGTCTTGTGGTTATTGTTACAAAAAAAGCAATGATTGCATCATCACGTATTCGTGTTCTTAGAGAACGAGCATTAAAAATAACGATTAATTCTTTTTATAGTTTTTAGGTACGGTAAAAGAAACCGATAATTCTTTGTTAAACTCGTATTGTTTAAAATTCATTCTAATATCCAATTTGTTTTTTTCGGTAGCTACAATTTCTCTATAAGTAGAAAAAGGAAAGCCATTGCTATTGCTGTAATTATCAAATGTAAAATCTGCTGTACGATT
>JAYSWO010000496.1:0-7308 GCA_043717975.1 Ferruginibacter sp.
AGATCCAAATACTGGTCTTCCTTTAATTACTGGTGCTGTAAGAAACCCTTTTACGGGTGATATCTGGTATTTAGGAGCAAGCATGGATAAGCCTACTCAACAAATTTCTGGTAATGTATTCATTGATAAAGATGGATTAACAGACAATAATATTAATCAATCGGCAGGTGTAGCTAATCCTAAAACAAATTTGGGTGGTTCATTATTTGCCAATTTATTAAATACTACTGGTCAAGTAGTAGCAAGCATACCTGTTACGAATGAAGGAACTTATTTGTTTAATAATGTACCAGTGGGCACTTATTCAGTACAATTAACTACTATTGCTAGTGCCGGCACATATGCTTCTCCTATGGCTGCACCTGCCACAGTTTTACCTCCAGGTTGGGCTAATACTGGTGAGTTTGTGGGTAATACTGTAGGTAGTGATTTAAATGTAAACGGTAATTCTTCAAGCGTAGTTGTAAATGCTACAGATATTAAGGTGGAAGTTAATTTTGGTATTGAGCTTTTGCCTGAATCAAATAGTTATGAAACTTTTATAGATAAGCCAGGTCTTAATTCTGTATTGACTTTAAATGGTGGTATATTTAACATGCCTGTATTAAGTGGAAGTGATCCTGAAGATCAACCAATATCAGGACCTTTGACCAATAAATCATTAAGAATTGATACATTGCCTACAAATGCTTTGTTATTATATGCTGGGTCTGCTGTTTTTGTAGGTCAGGTCATTCCAAATTACGATCCTTCACTTTTACAAGTTAAGTTTACGATACCAGGTGCAGGTCTTTCAGGAATTGTAAAATTCAATTATTCATATATTGATGCAGCAGGTTTAGCTGATCCAACACCGGCGTCTTACACTATTAGATGGCCTGCAGGTGGCGTATTGCCAATTATTCTGTCTGACTTTAGTGTTGTAAAAAATAATTGCAATGCCAACCTTAATTGGAAAACTTCATCTGAATTGGACTCTGAGAGATTTGAAGTAGAGTTTGGTACTGCAACCAACACAGCATTTGAAGCTATAGGCACTATTGGAGCTTCTGGTAATAGTACATCAACTAAGAGCTACCAATTTAATTATGGAATGGAGTCGGGTGTAGTTTACTATTTCCGTCTTAAAATGTATAAAAAAGATGGTACGTTTACTTATAGCGAAATACGTACCGTTAGTTGTATAGATACCAAATCTCAGATATCTATTGTACCTAATCCTACCAATACTGGTGCTTTCCAAATAAGAGGAATGGCTAAAGGGAAAAATACGGTTTCAATATACAGCAACGATGGTAAGTTAATCAGAACTGAAAATGTGTTAAACAACAAAAATATTGTTATTAGCGACCTAGCTTCAGGTTCTTATGTTGTAAGAATTGTAAACGAAAACGGTAGTGCTTCAGTAGAAAGATTGGTGAAGTATTAAAAATATAGAACAGCAATGATACCTAACCATTGTTGTTCTTTTAATTAAGTTGAATCTACCTTTATACACACAACACAAAAATGCCTCTCAATTTTGAGAGGCATTTTCTTTATGTAAACAGGCTAGTAATTTTGTAATATTGTGATAATAAGTTACTTTTGCTATGTATTAATAAAAATTCAATATCCTAGAAATAGCAAATATCAATTTCTATCATTTTTATTCTATACAAAATGCCAAATACTGCAAAAATAATAAGCTTTCTTATTGCATTGTTTTTACAATTCGCAAATAGTATTCAGGCACAACAAATATCTGGCAATATATTTATTGATAGAGATGGGTTGACGGATAATAATATTAATACTTCTGCTGGTTTAAGTAATCCTTCAGCTACAGTCACAGGATTGGAATTGTTTGTTAATTTATTAAATGGTTCTGGGCAAGCAGTAGCAAGTACGCCCCTCAGCTCTACAGGGGGTTTTTTATTTAGTAATGTTCCCAATGGTGATTATGTAGCACAACTTACCATACATACAAGTAACGGATCTTATACTACACCTGTTGCAGCTCCCAATACAACTTTGCCAAGTGGTTGGGTAAATACAGGGGAGCTTATTGGTAACGGAGTAGGCAACGATGGTAATGTAAATGGTAAATCAGCGAACATTGCAATCACATCTTCTAGTGTAATTAGTAATGTAAATTTTGGTATAGAGCGTTTACCTGAAACAATAAGCGTAATGGGATTCATAGCAACTGGTGGTTCGAGTTTGCCTTTAACGGTGAATGTATTAAACAACTTAACCAATGCTCCTTTTAAGGGTAGTGATGTAGAAGATTTGCCATTATCTTCATCATTGGTAGGCAAATCGATAAAAATTCAAAGCTTAATAATACACTCTGTTCCATCCCTTTCTTATTATGAAACCGCCACTTTATTTTATGATGGAAATGCTGTAAATGTTGGGCAAATTATTCCATCATATAATCCAAGTTTGCTAAAAGTTTCTTTTTCTAATACGCAAAATTGCTCTGAGTGTTTTAGTGGCCATGAAGTAAATTTTTATTATTCTTTTATAGATGCTGCTGGTTTTGCAGATCCTTCTCCAGCAATTTATAGAATCTTATATCCTGTTGCATCACCAATTCCATTTCTAATATCAAATTTTGAAGTAACTAAAAGAAATTGTAATGCTACATTACATTGGAAAACAACCACAGAATTTGATACAAAAAACTTTGAAGCAGAATACAGTACTTCTACAAATAGTACCTTTACATCCATAGGCACAATTTCAGCTTCAGTAAATAGTACGACTGAAAAGAAATATGAATTCAACTATTTATTAGAATCAGATGTTGTATATCATTTTCGGATTAAAATGACAAAGAAAAACGGAACGGTAAGCTACAGCAATGTGCAATCTATAAGCTGTTTAGAAAGTGAATTGAAAATTGAGATAGCGCCTAATCCTGTTTTAAGTATGTTTAGAATAAATGGAATGCTGAAAGGAAAAAATACAATATCTATTTATGCGAAAGATGGAAATGTAGTAGCTAATATTGTTGCTACAAATAATAAAGATATTAATGTGAGCCATTTACAGGCAGGTATATATGTGGTAAGAATCGTAAATGAAAATGGTACAAGCTCGGTTGAACGATTAATTAAATACTAGAAAAGAGAAAACATGTATTAGATACAAATTGTTTTCTTTTAAAATAAGTTGAATCTACCTTACAATATATTCAGCTAAAAAGGTGCCTTTCATTTTTTGGAGGGCACTTTACTTTTTATTTAATCTATGGAGCATCAAAGAAAACAGTCAATATTTCTTTGATATTTTTATAAGTATTGGCCATTGGGTCTTTTATATTTTGTGTTATAACCCATTTTACTTCTGCTATATCCTCTTCTGTTTGCGGTATCATTTTTTGTGCGGAAGTACAAGTGAAATAAAACCAATGACTAATTTTTAAAATTGTGTTGCCTTTTTCTTCATAGATATGATATGTTTCACCAATTTTTCTTTTTAAGCTTAATTGGGTAATGCCCGTCTCTTCTTCAATCTCTCTTTCAGCACAGGTTTCAATGGTTTCATTCATCTCTAATTTCCCTTTTGGTAAATCCCATTTGCCTCTGCGAAAAATAAACAATATGTCTTTATTTTCATTTTGTACAATTCCACCTGCTGCTTCTGCAATATCAAATTGTGAGAAGAAATTATTTTTTAATTTTTCTAAACTATGAGATAGTAAAATAGCTTTTGAGTATTTTTCTGTATCTAATTTTTGTAATAACGATGAAACATCTACCGTTTTATTTTCTATAAAAATGGAATCATCTTTTACAGATATCTCCTTTAAATCATTTGTAAGCTCATCTGTAAGGTAAATTGGTTTTTCGTTTGCAAAAATTTTTATCAGCATATAAGTACAGTTATTTTGTAAAAGTATAACATCTATACTACAATCATTTGCCAACTTGTTATCTTTGTTTCAAATTAACCATTACAGAATGACATCAGCCGCTAAAGCCATTGCAGAAAAACTATTACAGATAAATGCTGTGAAATTAAATATAGAAAATCCTTATACTTGGGCAAGTGGGTGGAAAAGTCCTATTTATTGCGATAACCGCCGTGCATTAGGGTTTCCTTACATTCGTGATTTTATAAAAAGTGAATTGGCGGCAGTAATTTTTGAACATTTTTCTGGCGCAGAAACCATAGCAGGTGTAGCTACAGCAGGTATTTCGTGGGGAGCAATGGCCGCAGACCAACTTAAACTTCCTTTTATGTATGTACGCCCAAAGCCTAAAGAACATGGTATGGGAAACCAAATAGAAGGGATGTATGAAAAAGGGCAAAGTGTTGTAGTGGTAGAAGATTTAATATCAACCGGCAAAAGTAGCTTGCAAGTATGCGAGGTTTTGCAAAAAGAAGGTTTGATCATTGATGGTATGATTTCTATTTTTAATTACGGCTTTCCACATGCTACCGAGGCTTTTGAGAAGGCCGGTATAAAATTGTATAGCCTTAGTAATTATGAAGCATTAATACATTTGGTAAAGGAGAAGGGAGAACTAAAAGAGGAGCAATTAAATTCTTTGTTAAAATGGAGAGAAAACCCTGCAGAGTGGGGGAAATAAAATAATTTTAGATATAATTAAAAAAGATGAAATTAATTCTGACTGTATTTGTTGCTACTTTTCTATTGATTGCTTCAGCAAATGCGCAAGCCAAAGTATCTGGTAAAGCAATAATAAAAGTGCCTGCGCTTACTTGCGAGCCATGCAAAGATAGAATAGAGCAATATTTGTTTAAAGCCTACGGCGTAACATCTGTAAAAGCAGATTTTAAAAAACAAACTGTAAAAGTAACTTGGCTTACAGATAGAACTAATATAGAAACGATTAAAACCCATATAGCCAATAATGGATTTGATGCTGATGATGTAACAGCAGAAGAGTATGCGGCAAAGAAATTGCCTCCATGCTGCAAAAAAATAGAAATTATACCTACAAAAAAGGTGGTTATTGATACTGTTAAAGCAGTTGCTTTAACAAAAACTCCAACTATCGTAAAAGACACGGTAAAATTAACGAAGGCGCAAGAGTATTTAAAAAGGCAACAAAAAAAATAATTACTCAAATAATTTAGCAATGCCAAATGCGGCACTTGCTGCTATTGCACCTATCAGTGTTACACGTATAGCACCCCATAGTGGGTTTACGCCTGTCATCTTACTCTTAAAATAGCCAAAAATGAATAGGCAAATTAAAGTAGCCACTACTGAATATTTTAGTGCTTCATTAGAATTGCTAATAAAAAAGTATGGGCTAAGCGGAATAATACCACCAGCAATATAGGATAGACCAATATTTAATGCACTTTTAGTAGCACGTTTTGGGTCAGGTTTATCAAGCCCAAGTTCGTACTTCATCATAAACTCTACCCAGCGTTCTTTATCTTGTGCAATTTCTTTGGTGGCTTGTTCCTGTACAGCCTTGCTTAAACCAATGTTGGCAAAAAACTCTTTTGTTTCTTCTATTTCTCTGTCACGTAAATTTTCTACTTCATAGTGTTCGCGTTTTTCTTCGTTTACATAGTGATCTTGTTCTGTTTTACCAGATAAATAACCACCAAGCCCCATGGCAATACTACCAGCTGCTATTTCTGCAATACCCGCTATTACTATGATATTACTGCTATCTACAGCACCACTTAGTCCTGCAGCTAATGCAAAAGGTACAGTAAGTCCATCGCTCATGCCAATTACTACATCTCTTAAAAAATCGGAGCTGGTAAGATGATCTTCTTTATGGTCGGTGTGATGTAAGTGTGTATCCATATTCTAGTATTTAGTACTTGGTATTAAACATAGAGACAATACAAAGTAAAACCATGTATTACAATAATATTTCTAAACTTATTTTAATAATTTTTACCGCTTCTAAAATTTGTTCCTCATTAATTACCAACGGCGGTGCAAACCTAATTTTATCGCCATGTGTTGGTTTTGCTAAAAGGCCATTATTTTTCATCTCTACACACAAATCCCAAGCCGCATCTTTGTTTGGATGATTAATTACAATGGCATTCAACAATCCTCTTCCTCTTATCAAACTAATAAAGGGAGATTGTAATTTTTCTAATTCACTCCTAAATAGTTCACCCATTTTTGCAGCATTTGCAGCCATGCCTTCTTCTTTTAATACTTGTAACGATGCTATGGCAACCTTACATGCAAGCGGGTTTCCACCATAAGTACTTCCGTGCTCACCAGGTTTTATAGTCATCATTATTTCATCGTTGCACAATACAGCACTTATTGGAATGGTACCGCCACTCAAAGCTTTGCCTAAAATTAGAATATCTGCCTTTACACCTTCTGCACAAATGGCTAATAAATTTCCTGTTCTACAAAGTCCTGTTTGTATTTCATCAGCAATCATCAATACATTGTATTCATTACAAAGTTGGCGCACTTTTGTGTAGTAACCAATATCGGGCACAACCACGCCAGCTTCACCCTGTATGGGTTCAAACAAAAATGCAGCTACATTTTTATCTTGAAATGCTTTTTCTAAAGCAATGGTATCATTAAACGGAATTTTTTCAAACCCAGGTAAAAATGGACCAAAGCCAGAAGTGGAAGATGGGTCTGTGCTGCAAGAAATTACTCCCATCGTTCTTCCATGAAAATTATGATTGCATACAATAATTTTTGCTTGGTTTTCTGCAATACCTTTTACTTGGTAAGCCCATTTACGACCGAGTTTCATGGCCGTTTCCACAGCTTCTACACCAGTATTCATTGGCAATACTTTATCGTATCCAAAATATTCAATAATGTATTTTTCGTAATCGCCTAGTTGGTCGTTGTAAAATGCCCTTGATGTAAGTGTGAGTGTTTGCGCTTGCTCGGTAAGTGCCGCAATGATTTTTGGATGGCAATGCCCTTGGTTTACTGCTGAGTAACCACTTAAAAAATCGAAATACTGTTTATCGTCCACATCCCACAGGTGCACACCTTTTCCTTTTTTTAATACTACTGGTAGTGGATGATAATTGTGTGCGCCGTATTTATCTTCTAATTCAATAAAATGTTGGCTTGCTGTAGATGCATGAATGACGTTATTCATGGTAATAAATTTAATAAAGTAAAATGATTAAGTTGTAAAGACAGAAATGTTGCCTCCCAAAAAATGGAAGGTAAGTGTGCAATTATCCTCGATGATTGAGTAAATCGAGATTGCTACTGAGAAATTGTAATATGGTGTAATTTGCCTTGATAAAGCAAAGATATGGCTTTAAACCGTTTGGCAAAAATAATGTATTGACAATTTAGAATATCAAATAAAACAGGATATT
>JAYSWO010000497.1:0-7298 GCA_043717975.1 Ferruginibacter sp.
GCAGGCGCAGCAATCTTTGCAGGGTTTAGTATTTTCAAATTGATATGATCTTTTTGTAAATGCGGTATTAAGTTTTCGTTAAATAACGAAGCTGTAATGGGAATATCTGTAACCAAAGAAATAAGGGAGATAATTAACTGCAAATTATTCTCATCCTTATCTTCTAGCAAATACACCATAGCTAAGGAAGATAAATCTATCTTGCCAATATAAGTATTCAAATTTTCAATTAATGAGACAGAATCTGTAGCTGCATTAATAAGCTCTAGGTTGCTGTGTAATACTTCGTACCCTTGCATAAATAAGTATTTTTTTAGCCGATAAGCTAAATGACCAGCGCCAATAATAAGTACAATTTTCTTTGTCATAATTTGTACATTAAAAATAAGATATTAACTTACCATCCAATCAATTTTACCAAAATTTATTAATAATTTTTTTATGACCAAAAAGGAATTATGGCTTCGCATTAAAGGTTACCATTTTGAGCACATTGTACCGCCGAACATGTGGAATAAAATTACCGAAATGTTTGGTGGTACAGACGCTTCTACCAAAGCATTTGCAGATAAAATTTCGAGAAAGCACAGTTTTTCTACAAGCTATGCAGTAAAAGCCGTAAATGAATACAAGAAATTTTTGTACCTAGCTGTTATCAGCGATTTTCATGTAACCCCATCTCAAGCCATAGACAAAGTGTGGCATGAGCATATTTTATTTACACAAGCATATGGTATTTTTTGTACAGAAATTATCGAGTATCATTTAAACCATCATCCAGAGTTGATACCCATGGAAGAACAAACTGAAAGATATCATGCACAATATTTAAGTACCATTGAATTGTATATAGAGGAGTTTGGAAAATTGCCTCCAGCAAATATTTGGGAGGTAACCAAATACGACAAAGAAAAAATAATGGAAAATGTACAAATAGCGAGGCAGAAAAAAGCAAGTGAAAACTTATACTACAGCAACAATTCTTATTCATCTGACTTTGCTTTATACACTTCGTTTGATAATACAGATGCTAACTACGCTGATACATATCCTGAATTTGGCGGCTTTGCTGATGGCGATGGAAGTGGTGGTGGGGCAAGTGGTGATTGGGGCGATTCCTCTGATGATGGTGGAAGCGATGGCGGTGATGGTGGAGATGGTGGTGGTGACGGAGGCGGTTGTGGCGGTGGATGTGGTGGTGGTGACTAAAATAATTTAATAGCAATCTATCCAATTTTTATTGTCGGTTAGATTGCTTTTTTTAATCACGTTCATACAGCCTTTCATCTATGGATGTCACAACTCTATCTTGTGCTTGTAAACTTCACATTGCTAATAAAAAAATTATTAATCAAATTGTATGTAAGCTTATCGTTTCCATTTGTTTTTTTGCCGAGAAGGCGGTAAGGCGTTTATTAAAAAATAAGGCGGTAAGTTATTTTGCTGGGCAAAATGATGAAAGCACACAACTCATAAAAAACCCGCAACCTGCTAAATCATCATTTCCATTTTTTTGCCGGGAAGGCGGAAAGGCGTTTTTTAAAAAATAAGGTGGTAAGTTATTTTGCTCCTCCTTCGGCAGACAGGTTCGCAAAATGATGAAAGCACACAACCTGCCTTTGCCGGCAAGCTGGCCAGTAACCATAAAACTCGTAACACAACTTTGAACTTTGAACCTTCAACTTTGAACCTTCAACCCTCAACCTTCAACTTTCAAACTCATCATTTCCATTTTTTTGCCGGGAAGGCGGAAAGGCGTTTTCTAACAAATAAGGCGGTAAGTTATTTTGCTGCGCAAAATGATGAAAGCACACAACTCATAAAAAACCTGTAACCTGCCTTTGCCGGCAGGCAGGCCATTAACCATAAAACTCGTAACACAACTTTGAACTTTGAACCTTCAACCTTCAACCTTCAACTTTCTAACTAATCATTTCCATTTTTTTGCCGGGAAGGCGGAAAGGCGTTTTTTAAAAAATAAGGCGGTAAGTTATATTGCTGCGCAAAATTGATTGCCACAGATTCACAGTTTAAGAATAGTCACTTTAACATTTATCTTTTTTCAACTAACATAAATAACTTGCACAGAACCTTCAACCTTCAACCTTCAACTTTCAACCTTCAACTTTCAACCTTCAACCTTCAACCCTTCAACCCTTCAACAATTTTCAACAACCTTCAACCTCCCCTCCCCTCCTCCCAAATCATACACAAATGCACAATGGTTTCAGCAGCTTTTAGCATATCATTTACGCCAATCCACTCTTGCTTGCCGTGTATATTTTGCATACCAGTAAAAATATTAGGGCAAGGCAATCCCATATAACTTAGGCGGCTACCATCTGTACCACCTCTAATATTTTCTTGTATAACCGCTAAGCCACTGCGTTTTATGGCTTCGGCAGCATTTGCTACTACTTGCGGGTGTTGATCCAGCACTTCTTTCATATTTCTGTACTGCTCTGTTTGTATGTATTCCATCGTAGCGCCTTTGTGTTTTGCTACAACAGCTTCTGCAATACTTTTTAATCTTGCATGATGGCTTACCAAACCATCTCTTGTATAATCCCTTACAATAAAACCAACGCTTGCTTTTTCTGCAATACCATTTACCGATACAGGGTGCACAAAGCCCTCCCGTTTTTCTGTTGTCTCGGGGCACCATTCATTTTTTGGCAATGCATCCAATATTTCACCTGCAATTTTTATAGCATTTACCAATTTATTTTTTGCATAGCCAGGGTGCGCTATCACGCCATGTACTACAATAGTTGCACCGTCTGCGCTAAACGATTCATCTTCTAACGAACCAGCTTCGCCACCATCAAGTGTATAGCCAAACTGTGCCCCTACTTTTTGCATATCTATTTTTGCCACACCTTTTCCTACTTCTTCATCGGGCGTAAATACAATTTTTATATCGCCATGTTTTATGCTTGGGTTATCCATCAAATACTGTGCAGCTTGCATTATGACAGATACGCCGCTTTTATCATCAGCGCCCAATAAAGTGTTTCCACTTGCTGTAATAATATCGCCTCCAATATGATTTTTCAAATACGGTGATTTTTCAACACTTAGTATTTGCGTGTTATCATCTGGCAAAACAATATCTGTACCATCATAATTTTTATGCAAAATGGGTTTCACATTGGTACCACTACAATCTGGTGCGGTATCTACATGGCTACAAAAACAAATAGCAGGAATGTTTTGTTTGTCGCTATTGCTCGGTAGCGTTGCGTACACATAACCATATTCATCTAGCTCCACATTACTCAAACCCATGGTTTTTAATTCTGCTTCCAAAATTTTACTCAGGTCTTTTTGTTTTTCGGTTGTAGGAAAATGATTGCTCTCAGGGTCGCTCTGCGTATCTACTTGCACATAGCGTATAAAACGATCTATAAGTGCTTCTTTATTTATTTGTATCATGTAGGTTTTATTTGTGGGGGTGAAATTAAGGAATGAAGGGGTAATTATTATAGAAAATATAAAAGGTTATATAAAACGCTAAAGCAACTGGGGTATGAACAATTTTTATTGAAGATAAGTTGTATTGCCGTTACGGCTAGACTTATGCGCTTTTTTTCTAAATATATCAAAATAAAGTACTTAAAAAAAATGTTTGAGAAAAGAAGTAGTGTATATTAGCGGAAATACAAATGTTACTGGCAATTCGAAATCGACACTTTTACCTTTTCATCCAAAACATTTAAATGACAGTTAAAGAAGCAATACTTAAAAGTCTAGAAGATATTAATGGCTTGACAAACTACTTAGAAATTTACAACCATATTGTAGCCAAGAAATATTATGATTTTGGACAGGCTAAAACCCCTACTGCGACTGTTTCTGCATTAATTGGAGACTTTATAAGAAATGGAGATACGAGAGTAAAAAGAATTAAAGAAACAAATGGTTCTTACTCTTATTACTTAACAAAGAATGAGCAGAATATTGGTATAGAAATATTAAGCGGTTCTACACAGCCTGAAACAACAAAAGCTGACAAGACAAAAACTTATGAAGAGCGAAACTTGCATAAACTTCTAAGCAGCTATTTAAAAAACACAGATATTTACTCCAAGACAATTTTCCACGAACAATCTAACGGGAAAGACAGTAATCAAATTTGGACACATCCTGATATGGTTGGAATAAAGTTTTTAAACTTACAGTCCAAAATAAGTCAAAACTTTTTGAAAGCAATTAACAGAGCTGACACTTTCAAAATAAGCTCATACGAAATAAAGAAAGAAATAAACAATGACAATGATTTGAAAAAAGCGTATTTCCAAGCTGTTTCAAATTCAACTTGGGCGAATTATGGTTATTTAGTGGCTTATGAGTTTAGCGATAGTTTAAAAGAAGAAATGGAAAGGCTAAATCAATCATTTGGAATTGGAATAATAGAACTTAACGCAAATGCTTATCAGAGCAAAGTTTTATTTCAACCAAAGTATCGAGAATTAGACTTCAAGACAATTGACAAACTTTGCAAAATGAATAAAGAATTTGAGAAATTTATTGAGCAGACAGAAAAATTAATGAATGCAGAGGAACGATATTACAAATCAACAGAAAAAGAATTAGATGAATTCTGCGACACATATTTTTCAAATGATACAGAAATGGAAAAATATTCTAAAGACAATAATATTCCGACCGATTAGAAAAAATACTATTTTAATAAAAGATACTTTTATAGATGTTTATAAATAAAAATTAAAAATGAAAACATATCAATTCGCTTAGGGTAACCAAAAAATATTTTATAATCTTGGTTTGAGCAAGTGTTGTTGGTACATCAGCCCTACCCTAGCTAAGCTGCATACCAACAACGCCAATCGCTTCACGAAAATGACCAAGTGCGTCGAAGTTTTTTAGTAGATTTGGAATACCAACAAAGGCAAAAAAAATTCTAGTGGTTCACGCCCTACGCTTTCATTGGTGCTAAAAAGTCTCATGAGCACCCATCCTCGCACTCTTAAGCACCAAAGCTTGTTCCGACCAGCCACGCTGAACATTGGTAAGTTATATTTATCTTTGATACATAGCCAAGCAGTGGTTTCGGGCGGAAGTTTTTGAAATTCCACCACATTGCCAATTGCTACCGTTAGTGGAAATTTAAAAAAAGACATTGTTATCATGAGATTAATCTTACTTATTATAGTAGTTTCTCAATTTTTTTGTACTTCACTTTGGTTTGCTGGCAACTCAATAGTATCAGAATTAGCAAAAGACCTGAATCTTGATCAACATTTTTTAGCCCACCTCACAAGCTCAATACAATTTGGATTTATAACAGGGACTTTGCTTTTTGCAGTGTTAACTATTTCAGACCGTTTTTCACCGTCATTGGTGTTTTTCTTTAGCTCTATTTTAGCAGGACTTTTTAACCTTGGAATCAGCATTAATAATATTGACTCAACAGAAATACTTTTTTTCAGATTTTTAACTGGTTTTTTTCTTGCAGGTATATATCCTGTTGGAATGAAAATAGCGTCTGATTATTATCAAACAGGCTTGGAGAAATCTTTGGGATTTTTGGTCGGTGCTTTGGTGGTCGGAACCGCTTTTCCCCATTTATTGAAAAACTTCATTTCTGACTTTCCCTGGAAGTATGTTTTGTATTTTACCTCAATGCTAACTTTTATAGGCGGACTTAGTGTTTTATTATTTGTACCCAATGGGCCTTATCGTAAATCAGGCCCAAAAATTAAGTTAACGGCTTTTCTGAGTGGGTTCAAAAAACAAAGTTTCCGTTCTGTTTCATTTGGATATTTCGGACATATGTGGGAACTCTATACATTTTGGGCGTTTGTTCCTGTAATGCTGTCATCGTATAATAATTATTACCCCGGAACAAATCTTAATGTCTCCTTATTGTCCTTTTTAATAATTGCTTTTGGTGCAGTTGCTTGTGTTTTAGGCGGAATACTTTCACAATATTTTGGTGCAGAAAAAATAGCCTTCTTATCATTATTTTCATCTTGCTTATGCTGCCTTATTTCTCCATTTTTTCTATTTTCCCATTCTTCTATTCAATTCCTTGCCTTTCTCTTTATTTGGGGGCTTGTAGTTATAGCCGACTCTCCTTTATTTTCGACTCTAGTTGCTCAAAACGCACCAGATGAATCAAGGGGAACTTCGCTAACAATAGTAAATTGTATTGGGTTCTCTGTCACTATTATTAGTATTCAATTTATTAATTTGATTTCAGACAAATTGGATGCTCGATATATATACATGCTACTTGCAATTGGCCCAATAATTGGGCTTATGGCATTAACAAGAAATAAAATAACTACCTCTAAAATTGGAATTGCCAATAGTGGGGCTGGACATTGAAACAATCAGCAGCGGTAATTCTTTTGCCTTTATTGTCGCAAGCAAATAAAACTTACTATCACGCCGTTGCATAATTGTAAAGCCGCCGTTGTTGGTATGCAGTGCAGGCAAAGCAGCCAAGCGTACCAACAACTCGTTTAGGGTAACCAAAAAATATTTTATAATCTTGGTTTGAGCAAGTGTTGTTGGTACAGCAACCCTACCCTAGCTAAGCTGCATACCAACAACGGCAATCGCTTCACGAAATTGACCCAGTACTTCGAAGTTTTTTAGTAAATTTGGAATACCAATAAAGGCAAAACATGCACACGTTGGCTAGAATTTTTTATGAAACTTTCAATATTTATAGTAATAATTTTAGGTTCGTCTTTTGTTTGTTTTTCTCAAAGGATGATTACCGATTCAACATTTTATGATGACGGTAAATTAAGTAGTTTTGGACTCTATGATTTAGTTGAAAGACATTGGAATTATTATGAATTTTATGAAAATGGTCAAATTCAACGAACCAAAATACTAGACCCCATTAATTATCAGAATGCTGATACTTGCATTGTATATCATAGAAATGGCAAAATTGCTTGGCTATTTCCTTATACAGGTAGTGCATTTCTAAATGGAAAACTAACTGGTTATTATCAGAATGGCTCGATAAAGCGTGAAGCATACTATTACCGAAATTTCAGGACGGGGACTTGGAAAGAATATCACCAAAATGGGAAACTAAAAAGTATTTCATATTATGCAATAATACCTCTTGATTCTATCGCAAATATCAGCGAGTTAACAAGTAAAGATTACCAAAATGGCTTTGCACGATCTGAAACTTTTACTTGGGGAGAACTGAGCTCAAAAAATTTATATAATGGTTTACTCGAGGGGCAAACTAGATTTATAACTACTACTCTCATTTCTTCTAAAACAGGAATATGGAAAACCTATGA
>JAYSWO010000498.1:0-2920 GCA_043717975.1 Ferruginibacter sp.
CATCAGATTTTGAAACAGAAAAAGCTGATGCTGATTCTTGCCATGCAAATTTAAAATCGCAAAGTTTATTTTCATTAATAAAATATTGTGAACTTTCTGCTACAAGTGTTGCAAGCTTTTCTTCTGATATTTTTGGAGATCTGGACACTAAGAAATGAACATGCTCAGGGTTTGCATAAATAGCATAAAGTTGAGAAAAGTTGTTGTTTACAATTCCTGTTATATATTTCTCAATTCTTTCTCTGTGCTTTTCCTGAATTAATGGTGAACGATGTAGGGTTGTGAAAATAAAATGAGTGTATAAATTATTGTAATCTATTTTCATAAAAATTCAATAAGGTAATAAGGTTGGGTAATTATTATTTATTGTTTCTACTAAGGTTTAAAACATTTTAAAATCGCACATTAAAGTGTTTTTTCAAAAACATTAAAACGTAAAGTGAACTTACACAAACGGCACTTTTACCACCACCGCTCTCAATAATGTGTTTCGCACTTTTATAAATATTTCGCTACCTATGCTCGCATGTGCAGTGGCTACATAGCCCATGCCTATTGCCTTGCCTAGCGATGGTGCTTGCGTGCCAGAGGTTACAGTTCCGATTGTTACACCTTCAAAATCTTTAATTTCATAATCATGTCTGGCAATACCTTTCTCCAACATTTCAAAACCAACAAGTTTTTTTGAAACGCCTTCTGCTTTTTGTTTTTCAAAGATGGCTTTGTTGGTAAAATCTTTTGTAAATTTTGTTATCCAACCTAGCCCCGCTTCCATGGGCGATGTGGTATCGTTAATATCCATACCGTATAAGCAAAATCCTTTTTCCAAACGTAAGGTATCTCTTGCACCAAGCCCAATGGGTTTTATACCAGCAGTAGTACCGGCTTCAAAAATGGCATTCCATATTTTATCTGCCGCCCTATCTTTATTAGCAAAATAAATTTCTACACCACCACTACCAGTGTAGCCAGTGGCGCTTATTAATACATTGTCTACACCGGCAAACTTTCCTTTTGCAAAAGTGTAATAGGTAAGGTTTAAAATATCAATATCGGTAAGTGTTTGTAAAATTTTTGTAGCGTTTGGTCCTTGTATAGCAAGCAAACATGTTTCTGGAGAAATATCTTGCATTACTACATTGTTGGTATTGTGTGCAGTTATCCAATCCCAATCTTTAGCAATATTGCCAGCATTAACCACCAGCATATATGTTTTATTTTCTTCAATACAATACACCAATAAATCATCTACAATACCACCATCATTATTTGGCATGCAACTGTATTGCGCCTTACCAGCGGTTAATTTACTTGCATCATTGGTGGTAATGCGTTGTATTAAATCAAGTGCATGCTCACCTTTTAGCATAAACTCTCCCATATGGCTTACATCAAACACGCCAGCATTGTTGCGCACAGCCGCATGCTCATCGTTAATACCAGTGTAAGAAATAGGCATATTAAAACCTGCAAACTCAGCCATTTTTGCACCAAGTGCAATGTGTTTTTCTGTAAAAGGAGTATTTGTCATGTATAAATTTTTGTGCTGCAAATGTAATTACAAAACACAATAAAAAACCCTACCATTTCGAGCAGGGTTTTTATTCAACCTCAACATAACAACCGTGTTGTTTTAATTCAAAAACCTCATCAATAAATTATTGGGCAAAATAGTATAAGCCATAGATGTTTCTGTATTGGCATCTTTTTCTACTTGTCTGCTTATTTTTTTCTTTACAGCCTCAATAGAATCATTATACCTTTTTTCATCTTGTTTAATTTTATTTCTTAATGAATCAAATTTACTAGGCGTTGTTTCGCTGTCGTAGCGATATGTTCCCGGTTCTGTTTCTTCCTCACTTTTATTTTCCTCGTCATTTTCATCCACACTAATGCCGTTTTCATTTATACGCACACGTTTGCCACCGTCCCTAATGTCTATACCATCTTCATTTATTTTTACGCCATTTTTTTTGTACGTATTGGCAGCTTTACCATTAAGTGTGTATAAACCCTCTTTTGTCATGGTGTACCAAACGCCTGTTTCCCAATTTTTTTCTATGTTTTCAAAATTTAAGTCATCATCAGAGCTTGTTCTAAAGCCTGGACCATTAAAATGTATTTGATTTAACCAACCGATATTATCTTGTACACGTATTCTTTTTCCAATGGGCACATATATAGTAACAATTACACGCTGATTTCTAAATTTATCTTTTGTATTTACTACTACTCCCCTGTCTAAAATAAGTGTGGAATCTTTTTGTTGAATATTAAAATTTATCAATGATGCAAGAGAATCAGCATATCTTTCTTTTCTACCGCAAGCATATTTTATAACCGTAACCCTAAAGCTGTCGTTATAAGATTTTTCAATATTTACCCGTACATTTCTTACCGTTGCGTTTTGATCATCACCTGATAAATCAAACATATCATTATCAAACCAATTGTTTCTTGTATAACGAACACCAGATTTTATGTTGGTAACATCCAATGCATTTACCGAAGGGTTTAATATGGCAACTTCATCAGCGTTTATATTTGAACCATATTGAAAATCTTTAGAAACAGAAGCTATTAAAAGCGTCACACTAACCCAACCTACAACCCACATGGCTATAAAACCTAGGCGCAACATTTTGCTTCCTGTTTTTACCTTGGTTATTTTTCTAATTATCCAAGTAATAACACCAATCATTGGTACCAATATGAAGAAAATAAGTGTGCCCCATGCAAAAGTATTTTGCCATCCGCTTGTGAATATGAAATCTTTTAATGGGAAAACGTTGAAGGATGCAATACCTAATGAAAACAACGCAATTACCAAAGAAAACGCTACAATACCAAGTATAAAGTAAACAAATGCTTTTACTAGTATTACTATAATATCTCCTAAAGATTTTCCACTTCTTCTAGC
>JAYSWO010000499.1:0-19260 GCA_043717975.1 Ferruginibacter sp.
AATGGATCTGTACTGATGGTTCCATCTGCTAATGTTTCATCTTCTTTTACAAATTTTAATGCTGCCCACCTATCTGCAGTTTGAAAAGGAAATTGTAAAGGCGTTAAATCCATTGTGCTTGCAGCATTTAATGCACTCGATAAAAATGTGGCGCTTTCCCAATGCTGCAGTTTTTCTCTTACCCTAGCTACACCAGCCAACCAGTCTTCCACAGGAAAAATTCTTTTTTCATTTGTTTTCACAAAGTCTAGAAGTGCGCTACTTGTAGTATGAGCACTTTCAAATTCATTGGCCTGAGTATTGCTCAATAAAAATTGTGGTAGCAACAACGCTTCATCGCCAAGCAATGCTTTTGCAGCTTGCATTAGGCTATTAATTTTATCGATATTTATTACGGTAGCATCTGCGGTTGTTATAAAAAGATTACTATCTGTTATTTTTTTAGTTATAGCTGCGGCAAGGTTATCCAGCGATACTTTAATATCTTCTTTCAACAATGCCATCATCCATTTTTCTGTACGCAAATCATTTACGGTGTTTTCAATATCAAAAGATATTACGTCAAAACTGCCAACCTCTTTTATTGCCAATTCTGCATCTACCATAAACGCTGTAATATTTAATTTGGCATTTTTGTTTAGCGCTTTTAGTTGCACCAATAATGCATCAAACAATACTTTCTTTGCATCAATATCCATTTTGTATTGTGCAAGTGCAGGCACCGGAAAACTAGTTTGCGAAGAAATAATTCTTTCAGCCTTTTGCAATAATGCTATTTGCACTTCTAGCACTCCCGCTGGGTCGTATGTTAATAATAAACTGTTAAATTCGATTATTTTTTTATCCCATCTATCTGCAAGGGTTTTTATTTTTTCAAAAACACTGTTGTAAATATTATTAATGGCTTGATGCATAAATCCTATACCAGTCTGTGTATTATCAAACATGGCCATTTGTAAAAAAGAGGTAGATGTCTGTGTTACCAAACTATCAAAATTTGAAAAGTCTGATACATAATTATCCAATAATATACCATATTCATTTTTAAGTGTAGCAATGGTAAGCGGCACAGCAATAGAAGAGATACTTACTTCATAGGCATCTAATATTTTTGTTTTATTAGCAGCTGTGGCATCTCCTAAAAATGATTGTATATCTAATTTTAATTGGTTAGCTATTGTTTCTTTTAATGTATTATCAGAAATATGAGTGGCTAGGCTTGTTTTTAAAGAAGTAGATAATGATGCTATAGACTTTGTAGCAGCAACAATATTTTCTACACTTGTTTTAACACTTTCAATATCGGTGCTTAATTGTACAATTCTTGCTTTTAATTGTGCATCATTCATTACATATACAGGTTGCTCGCCTGTGGTTGGTAATGTGATAACGGAAGGCGATAAAAATTTAGCGCCCATAATTACTTTACGTAAATTTTTTACCAATGCTGCCAATTCAAAAAAGGAAATTTTTGTTTTATCTAATGCATCTATTTCTTCTGTATAATGAATGGTAATGTCTGTTTTTGGATGATTGGAAACCTTGTACCTTATATAATTTGTAATTCTATCATCAAGCTCGGTCATGGCTTGCTCTGTATCTAAATTAAATGTGTAGAGCAAGTCTATGGCTTGTAACCCAATATTTTCTTGCGATACAAAAACAGGTGTTAAAGCATCCACTGGGCTGCTATAGGTAACTTTGCACAATACCTTTTGTGGGTTTGGCAATAAAGTAGAAAGCCATTTATTTATACTAGGTTCTGCTGTTGCTTTTGCTGTCATAGAAATGGCATTGGGCGATACTGCCCCGTTGGCTTCTGCATCAAATTGTATGGCTACTCTTTGTGTGAGTGTTATTCCACTTCTTGGTGTATTTATAATGTCTATATCTGGCGGGTAACTACCATTACTAAACGCTTCAGCATTGCCAGATGACCTTTCAAAATTTCCTTTTACAACTTGATACACCTGCTCCGATAAAACGAGGTCTCCAATACCATCATGTGTATCAATAAGTTTTTTTACTTCTGCATTTATAGCATCTATACTTTTTTTATTTTGTCCAGTTTGTGCTGGCAAAGTGGTTAACCCAAAAGGATAAGTAAGTACATTCTTTTTTTGTATATCTACTATAAATTTTAATCCATCTATTACATTATTGGCTTCTATGGTTTGTATGGCATCCGTTGCCTCCGATTTTGTAGTTACAAGACTATCAGCCACCAGTGGAAATGCTTTTCTAATCGGATAAATAAACATATCTACTTCTCCATTGCCTAAACTATGTTGGTCATGCAAACCTCTTTCAAACTGATACCCCAATAACGCTCCAAGGCTTTGCCCATTGCGGATACCTTCTAAAAAAGATTTGGCTTTTCTTACCCTATCCGATGTAAGATTAATAGCAAAAGGATTGCCTGTACCCGATGATTTATTGGAGTCGTATGCGTTTCGTAATATAGCAGCTGTGGCGGCTTGGTCTATAGATGGTGCATGTATGTATCCTAAATTTTTATTGTCTGTTTGTAAAACAGCATCATTTCCTTTATTGAAAATATCATTTAATTCTGTAGATAAATTTTCTACATTAACTAAATTTTTGTTCTCTGGTTTTACATTTATCAACCATCCATATGCACCTAAGTAAAGCCCTTTGCCATTTTGCTTGTCATTTTTATTGGCCCGCTGTTCCGATAATTTATAATTTACCAAACCCGTTTTCCATGCATCTATTCTATAATTGCAACAGTCCAAATGCTCTACCAATAATCTTTCTAAACGAGCAGTTGGTGTTTTTTCTAACACTTTTAATGCATCAATGGTTTCTCTTAATCGTATGGTTTCTGCAGATTCTCTAAGGATAGTATTTTTATAAATATGCTCCGCAATGTTAGTATTCGCATCGCCAGTGATGGTAGGATTTTTACTGTATAAATGCTCAAATTTGCTTTTGCCTGCCCCATCTTTTTGTACATGTATAAATGCGGGGTCGTAAAACAGCTTTCTGCTTTCTATAATGTTGTTGTTCACTAAAAGTCTCGATGCGGCATCTGCTTGTGCTTGCATGAGCGAATGTTTTAGCAACAAAAAAAGTATTGCATTGGGCGCAGGTTTGCCGCCAAAATTTTGTAAGCGTATTTTTTCTGCATCAGATGTTGCTAGCCATTCTATATAATTTTTACCATCGGCTGCATAAGCACGTATGGTATTTATTTCCGATTCTGGAATATCATCCACCAAAGGCCCACTTAGTAAATTTGGTTCGCTTAAAAAATATTTTTCTAGTATGGGTAATTTTGCCTCTCCTACGTTAATACCTAATTTATCTAAAATTTCTTTACCTCTATTTTCAATGGTTGTATTTATTTTTTTTGCAAAGAGAAAGTTAGTTTGAATAAGTAATTTATTATACAACATCGGCTTACTTTGCGCATATCGTTGATGAAATTCTACCGAGTTGGCATTTAGCGCAAGTACATCTAATAATATTTGATGTGGGTCTCCCGCCTTACCTACATGCGATACTTGCGGCAATAATTCACCCCAAGTGGTATCCATTTTCATTATCAAATTATGCAAACGAAAAAGAAATGGCGTTTTTTTATTTACGGAGTTTACATTAAAAATTTCAAAATTTAATTTTGAATAAACAGAAATGGGCAAAATACCATAGGGCTGTTTACCAATTCTTATGGCTGGTACAGGTCCTCTGCCCGATACAAAATTGGAGAAAAATGTTTTGGTTGCATCTAAATCTTTATCATCAAATAAAGGGTGCATCATCTCCTCCATAAAATACCCAAGCGTAGCAGGAAAGAGTGCCGTGTTCATAGCATTGGCTTCCAACTGATCTCTACCATTTGCATTAGGCACTTGCTTTAAAAAGTTTGCATCTATCCCTAAACTATCTGCTAAATGTTGCCCATCCGATTTTTCTATCCACTCATCCTTTTCTTCAAAATGCGCCGCTTTTTTGAACACTCTATCATAACTTTCATCTGAATCATCAATCCATGAGTTTCCACTAGGGTTATCTTCCGTATTATTGGTTGGTGTACCTTGTTTTATTAAGCCAAAACCATCTTTACTATAATAATGATCTGTAAGTAGTTGCTCCAACTGTATTTTACTCGCTGTTTCATTGGCAGATATTCTTATACCTACTACAAATAATTTATCGAATCCTCTTGTAGCTTCATGCGGGGTAAGATTTATTTTAGTAGCCATGCCACATGCTACTGCCTTATCAAAATCCACCATCCATTCTAATTCTTCCGTCATTATTAGATTACCATCTGCATCTTTTTTTATTTGTTCATCTGCTGGTAATGTAGGATTTGGCCCTACAGGCAAATGTTCTTTTACAGATTGTGTAAATAAAATTTCTCTTTTGTTATTGCCAGTATAGGCAATAGCTACAAACCTATCTGGCAGCGCTATGGCTTCTGGCGCTTTGGTCCATGTGGTTTGTGTAGTGGTATATTCTTCATCCGTAGGCAGCATTATTTTTTCCAATAAAACTTTTTCAGCTGTTATACTTGTAGTAATGGCATCCGCAATATTTATCGGAATATATTGCTCTATTATTTCTATTGCTCTTGCATCGCCTACTTCATTTTTTAGTATTGTATGGGTTGCCAATAATTTTACTGCGTCTCCCTTTGCCAACCATACAGCAGCCCAATAATTTTTTGCAGCTATTTGCTCTGTTGCTGTAAGTACAAGTGATGATGTAACTACCAATACTTTGTAAGATGCATCTGCTTTCGTAGGTTTATTATTGGTAGGTTTAAATTGTTCAATAATCCATGCCGACCTCCCAGATCCATAACTATTTACCAAGCTTCGCCATGCGCCTCTTTCTTCTGCTTCCACACCTGCGGCCTTCCACATTTCTATCCAAAAACTTCTAACATTTTTTAATTCAGACTCAGATAATAATTCTTCTTTTTTATTAATATTACAATCATCAGGATATACCCTCAGCCACAGTTGTTGTTGGTTTCTTGTTGTTTTAAACCTTGTTTCCAATCTTAATGGAAACAGTAAGATGGGGTAGTTATCGCTCAACTGAGTAACCGCTTCTATAGGATTTAGCTGTGGTAAAAAAGCTGCCGACATACTTCCAAATTTTTCTGACAATGCGGTCTTTTCTTTCGTTAGTTTTCCTATTTGCCCTACAATTTCTTTTCGCTTATTTTCAATTTCCGCTTTTCTACTATCTCTTTCTTGTTCTGTCAATACCTTTGTTTCCAATTTTTCAGATGCATTCAGGTTCACCAACGAGGCCTTAGCCTTTTCTAATGCAAGTGTAGTATCGTTTGTTTGCAAACGATGTGTACCGTAATCTTGTTGTATTTTTTCTATTTCGCCCATTGTATAAAATTATTTAGGTAACATTCTAGAAGCGTGAACACCCACCATCACTGGCACTTGATACAAAATGTAAGCAAGCTCCGCAGCATTCGTATCTGGCCTCCACTTTGCTTGCACATCATCATCGTTTGGTTTATTTTCTTCGTCAAACGCCAATTCGTAATTATCAAAACCAACTGTTGTATTAAATTCAATATTCGCACCATCTACCGTTCCTATATCTTTCCAAGAAAGGTTATTCCAGTTAATTATTTTTTCTTGTGGTGGGCTAGCATTATTTTTTGCTTTTTCAATATCCAACCCAAACCTAGGTTCGCCTGGTCTTTCTTTTATCACAAAAAACCATCCTGCATTTTTTGTAGTATCAGAAGGATTTAGTTCTCCTCTTGCTTCTTCATCATCTAAATCAAATCCAAAAAAGTAAATATCTGGATCAACTTTAGCTTCAAACAATGGCGTTTTTATTTTTGATGTTGGAGGATTTTTTTCTTCCGCTGCTGTTAATGGAACAAAAACCCTTTCTGCATTTACTGTCTTTGTACCAGTCTCGGGACCCCAATCAGCCTTATGCGCATACACTACAGCTGTAGGGTATTTCTTTAACAACTCTCCTCTAATAACCAATACCAATTGTGTTTTACCGCTAGCTAATGCTCTCTGGTTATGCTGACCCAATTCATTTTTTAGTGGCGATTTTGGATCAGTTGGATTTGCTTTCGTTGTGTCTATTTTTGACCATTTATGTATCGGTGGTATATCTCTTAGCGACTCTTTTAAATTTGCAGGCACTGGCTGTGCAGGTAAAAAACTATTCACATCCCAAAACTGCCTAAAGTAAGTACCCCGTTGGTCTGTAGGGTATTCTCTCCAAAGCAATTCTCTACTCATTTCATGGTTTATGCCTACCATGTATGCTTCAATAAATTTTTGATTATTTTCTAAAAGTGTAATGCTGTTTTGTTCTATCAAATTAATATTGGGTAAAAATAATTCCGACGACATATCTGCGAGCGGTTTATACATGGGCAAATCTATTTCAGGATAAACCATTACTGGCGCAAATGTTTCTACCATATTTGCCCGTACTCTATCTGGTATAAAAATACCATCAAATGTTCTTTTTGGTATGGTAATGGCGGGGTTTAATGCCTGCACAATTGTAGTAGTAATATCTGCAAAATTTATTTTCTTTCTTTCAGGCGCTTTGTATTTTATTTCTACAATGCTAAACACATCTTTTAATGCTATTTTAAAATTCTTTGCTTCTTCACTATCCGTACTGCCAAGTGTAGGTGTAAAACCAGCGCCGGGTTCTGTTATTACAAAATTTGGGCTTGTGGGATAGCTATCCACAGCCTGCGGTGTTTGACTACCCTGTGTTACCGCTTCTGCTTGTTTAATTTCTGTATCCCATTTTTTTAATTTATTGGACAGCCAAAACGCTAAGGCTGCCGCTATAGCCAACACTGCAAACCCAGCTGCATTTCTAAAAAATAATAAAATAATAATGGCTATAATAAGTAAGATAATAAATGGCAAATAGGTAAACCATTTATATTTTTTCAATAAATTTTCTATTACACTTGGAATATTTTTTGGTGTATTTTCTGCAGCTACATCTGCTAAATTGATGGCGCCAGCAGGGTCAATTTTTGGTGGCGCAATAATTACTTCTCCATCATTTATTCTTTGTACGATATTGTTTACATTTATAGCATCCGTAAATGCCATTTTTCTCATAGTGCTGCCCCTTGGTCTGGTAATGCTTCTAAAAGTACCAGTAGTTGCAGCAAGCGGTATTACACTTTCTTGTACTTGCTTAAATGCAGTAAGGTTTTTATACATTACCCTTTTTTGCACGGGTGCCGAAAACATAAATGCTCTTTCGGTTATCAATGGCAAAAAATGTTTTTGATAAAACTTGCCCGACACTTCTTTTGCCATCTGTGCCATGCGTATTTTATTATTGGCCTCTATTATTTTGCCCACTTGCTCCCATGCGGCTTGCATATACTCTTCTTGCCCTTTCTGCACCACTTTTGTACCCAAACCAGCAGATACTCTAAACCGTGGATCCAAATTTAATTCGTGTACCCAGTTTTTATTATTAGACAAATCGGCATTTGCTTTATCTTTTAACAATCGTTGTTGTAGTGCATGCCATTTTCCATACAAGGGAGAAGTAATTACAGGGTCAGGGTCTCCAATATTATTCTCTACTACTATACCTGCTTCTTTATTTACATCCGCAATATTTTTTGTGCTATCCACATAATCATCTGCTAAGTTTATTCGTTTAGCAATGGCTGTAGAAAATTTATGCGGATAAGGGTGTTCATCCCATTCATCGTATTTTATTACCTCTAATTTATCTGGCTCTTTCATACTATCAAACGGCACTCTTAATGCACCGCCCAATTTTAAAATTCCTCCTAATCCTGCATCATCAATAAGGGGTAAGTTTGAACCTGGATGCACCACATCCATATCTCTCACGCCTACGCTTTTATCTGCTGGCTTAGGTTGTAGCAAGTTTACGAGGTATTCAAAATCGCCTACATTCCCTGTTCTAAAATACCATCGATGGTAATACGGAAATTCAATATTGGTGGCATTTTTCCAAGCACATTCATTGGCCAATAATGTTGCTGGTAAATCATACCCCAATCCAGATAATCTCCCAGTTTCATACGTTGGAATAAGAAATGCATAATACCCGATGTTTGCTTCTAATTTTCGTGGACAAATAATTCTTGAATACGCTTCATCTGGATTTGTATTGATGACATTTGTAATTTCTGTATTTACACTGGTAGCATTTGCAGTATTAGGGGGTGCACCATTACTCAAATCCTTGTTTACATGCACGTGCGCCCATGCCCACAATGTATCAGGTTTTGGAAAAATATCTGCCGTTTTTTTTCCATCTTTCAATGTAAAAAATGGCAATGGTTTGTCTTTCATGTTTGCACCATCCTCAAATTCATCTTCTTTTACCACCACTAATGTAAGCCATGGTGTAAGCCTTTCTCCAAGTGGGCGTGCTGGTGTATATCGCCATGGAAAATCTTCTTCATAAAAATCTATATAAGGCAAATAGTTTGGTTCAAAATTAGTAATCCAATTGTGCGGCTCTGTTTTTACAATTACTTTACTATCTATACCTACAATATCGCCTGGGCCATACAGCTGTACATCTTTTTCTACAAATTGTTCTGCCTCGCTTGTGCTACTACCTTCAGCTTTTGTTGGCTTAACGGTAAGTTTTACTTTAATGCCAGCACGCAGTAATACATCACTTGTTTCTCCAGTAGTAATGTTGTTTGCAAGCCCCTGCCTAAGCCATGGTAAAAACGAATATGTGGCTAATGTATCACTCATGATGTTTGCAATTCAGATTTTAAAATAATATGAACCTCTTTTTTCAATGATGGATTTTTGGCAATTTGATCTTGCATAAAAGTTTGTGCCATCATTTCGCTTGAAAAGGTGGAGCCAGTTGTATATGCTTTATTGTTTGCTTGAAAAGCCACTGTATATCCCTCTTGCAACACATCCATTTTTTCAGCAAATGGTTGCAACTTTTCTGAATAATTTTTAGACAATACAGATTTTGATACACTATTGCCTTTTAGGAAATTGGCAAATAATATACCTATTTGTCCAAAGAATAATCCTTTCTTAGGTTTCACAGGTTCTTTATCAATAATGGTGATTTCGTATTTTACTTTTTTGCGAACAAGCTTTCCATTTTTAATGGTGTTTGCACCAAGGGTAAGACTTACACCTCCGGGCATTTTTTCAAAAGATGGTTTCGATAATTTTTCAGCATCGCTCAAATTTTGATATTGTGCACGAGCAAAATTTTCATCTACATCAGTTATGGTAAGTACCTCGCCACTACTTGTTGCAGCAGTTATTTCTATTTTTTGTACATCACTTGTTTTTTGATTACCTATTTTAACAAAATTTACTTTGAGTGGTAATAATTTTTGTTGTACTACCAACGAGCCCGCAGGGTGCATTACTAATAAACCAGCTTCTGCTACATTATCAAACTTGCGAAGCGATACCAATAAATTTTTCCCTGTAGATAATACAGTACTCCACAATTCTTTTTTCTTTATTTCATCAATAAAGGTTTGTAGAATAGCAATATCTGGGAGTGCTGTATTTTTTTCTTCGCCCCATGTTACATCAAAGTCGGCAGATATTTCAAAGAACAAAATAGATACGCTACCAGTGCCTCTTGCCCGCCAAGGTGTAGGTCCTTCAAGCGACATACGTACTCGCACACTTAATAAATCTATACCTGCTGCTTTTAAAGAAAAACCAGCTGCAACTTCTATAATAAAATAGAATGGAGAAAATTGGAATAGTGCATCAAAACTGATAAAACCAGTGATAGAGCATACACTTAAATCAAACATGATATCTGCCCTTGCACCAAACTGCACGGTGTTAGATGTGATGGCTGAATAACACTCTACCCTTATTCTTGCAATATCTGTATTTAAAATATTTATGGCCAACCTGCGCATGGTAGGCAATGCCAATGGCGGCGGGGTGTAGGAAGGGTGAAAGCCACCAACAGATAAAAGAAAATCTGGGTTGTCGCCCCATTTTAAACGCACTGCCATATCGCCTTCTATCGTCATCGTAAGAATAAAAGACTCATACAAGCTTGCATCGAAGGTGAGCATTTTTTTATCAAAATCTATGGTACCTACAAACAGTACTTGTATTTGTACTAGCGGAATTCTTTCCTCAGGCAATGCAATTTTAAGCACACCAAGTATGGCAAAATTGCCAGGTATTTCTATGATTAAACCAAGCGAAAGACTAATTAACGTTGGTGTGCCCCAACCAAGCTTTGCCATTGGCCCTATTAAAAATTTACCTTCGTATGGTGGAAAGATTGCTTTTAAATCGCTAATAATTCTTGGGGCATTGGCCACTACATTTTGTGGAAACATAATGCTAGTAACCGCACCTGTACGTACAGCATCTCTCAATGGATCTAACAACACTGTTCTATTTAGCCCAAGCAAACCACCCACACCAATCAATGTAAAGCCATAGCCCAATTGGAATGCAGGCATAAACTCTGCGGTAATAATAATGAGCATAGAAAACCCTTTGCTACCATCGGGCATTTTTGTGGTAATAAGGCCAATGGCTTTTGCAGAAATAAATCCAGCAATGGTAAGTTCTAACACACCAGCATATTCTTCTTTTTCAAAATCGAAGAAGAGGTAGCCGCCGCCGATAACTGCGCCAGCGTTGATGCTTAAGCCAACACCATTAGGAGGTTGAAAACCTAATTCAAAGTTTGCAGGGCCTAAATTTCCTCCACCTTCGGGAAAACTAAGCGTAAGTTTTACACCTATATTTTCAACCACCGCACTTAATGGCCCAATATTTAAACTGAGCGTGGTAGCAGCTGTAAGTGGAAATTGTCCATCATTAGGTTGTAATCGTAAAAGTAAATTTTCAATTTTAAGTGGCCCTAATTCAAGATGCAATGGTATTTGTATTTCCAATCCTCCACTTCCTCTAAAATAAAATCCGCCCTTTGCTGTAAATCCAATTCCTAAGCCGAAGTCCATTTCTATGTGAATACCGGATAATATTTTTTCAATAAATCCGTCGGCGCCTTCAACTCCAATAACAACTTTTCCTTGTCTTATTTCAAATTCAATTCCAAAATCTATATCGGTATTTTTCTTTGAAAAGAACACATCAAATTCTATTCCTTTAATAGAAAGATGTGAAGTAGTGGCTGAACCAAAAATAAAAGTTTCTGTATCTCTATCTGTTTTCTTTTTTAAAGATACTTTTATTGCAAATTCACCAACTGAACCAGGGGCAGTCAATAAATTATTTATAAATTCAAGACTTAATGGCGGGCGAAGTACAATACCAATGCCATTATCAATTCCAGCAGAGATTTCTAAAGTAATATCATAATTTTCATTTAAACTAAAAGCAGCAGAGGCAACACCTGTAGCGTAAGGCATTAATGCTAAACCTTTGCCTTTGGAGCCATTGGCCTCAGCCCCAGAAATAATTACTCCAAATTGACTATACAATTCTGGTGAGTCGCCTGCCTGAAAAACTGGAATACGAACTTCTTTGGTAGATGTATTTGTATTTTGCAAGCCTATTCTTGCGAGTGAGTTTTGGTTATAAATTCCACCAGGTAGCATAAACCCACGCAACATTTTCTCTAAGCGTATTAAAAATAAATCGCTGTTAAAATTTGTTTGCCATTGATAGATTTCTTCGCTAAGATTTGCTGGTTCATTAAAATATTTTGGTAATCTTTCATATTGTATTTTTCTAAGTGTAAATGCAGGTTGAAAAATTGCGGGATTTGCTAACATGTCAATTTCATCAACAAAACCAATTAACAGTAACAGGTAATAAATACTTCCATGGTAGGTTTCTAAATAATTTGAAATGATATAATCCAATAATCTTACTGGCAATTCTGAAACTGGCGCATTATTAAAAAAAGCAGGTACAGCTGCCCCCATGCTTTGCAATTTACCAACCACACCCTCAATTTCAGTAGCTATATCAGCTACTTTTATTGCTAACCTAAGTACGGCTTCAACCTTGTCATTATCATTTTCAGCTTCTGCAATTAGTTCGATACCCTCTACAATACCCCCTACTTTTCCAATAAGCGTTGCAGGAATACCTGAAAATTCTTGAACACCAGGTAGTTGGTATCCTAATTTTCTAAACAATTCTGTCGCCTTCAATGCACTATCTATATCGCTAAGCGGTGTTATGGCTTTTGATATTTCAAGAAGTGTTTTATCTAATATTGAGTCTGACATTATATTTTATTTACAATAGTTATGTGCTTATAATATGTGAAAAATAAGCAGGTAATGGAGCAACGGCATTTGGCGTTGCGGACGTTTCTGTTTCTACTAAAATTGCAGTAGGCAGAAATGTTGAACCGTTTCCAATATTTATTGTTCTTGTATTTATGAAAGCATGCATATCGGCAATTTGAGATGGAGTACCTGTCCATTGGCATTTCATGTAACTCTTTATTGCATCTGAAAGCATACTTGCATCATGAAAAATTACAAAATGTGTAGAATTTCCTGAAGTTGTTTGAGCCCTTAATGGCAAACCAATTTTAAAATAGTAATATGCTTTCGCATTGGGTATAGCAATAGCAGTTCTTATACTTGAAACAATACTACCAATATCTGTAGTTAGGGCATTGGTTAAATAGGTTTTAAAATTCGTTATATAACTTGTAATAACTATTGAGTTTAATGTAGCAGGCATTGCGGCATCTGTAAGAGGAGTAGCCGTTACAGGCATACCTGCTATACCGAGTATTAATGGTTCCAAAGCATGCAAGCTATTATAAAAAGAAGAAAAGTCTGCACCAGAAAAAACGGCTAGTTGTTCTTCAATTATTTTTAATTCCTCAATTTTAGGTTGTAGTGTATTTAATTTTGTAACAATCGTAGCTGATAAATTACTTCCTGCTATTGCAAAGTTTTCTTTTAAACGATTAATGATATCCCCCAATGGTAATTGTACCATATCATCGACTTTTACTGAATATAAATGTAAAGGAGGAATACCAGTTGTAGAGCCATTTAATTGCCAAGTGCGCCACCGCAAACTTGCAAAATCAATAATATTTGTAGTAGCAGAAAATAGAGTTGTAAAAAAAGTAAATTGACCATCTATATTTGATAATTGCGACCAAGTAGCAAAATCATTTGTAACCTCCAATGCACTTAATGTTATGCCTCCACCAGTAAATCCACTGGTAAAAATATTATCAATATCTATATTATTAGATAAAGGGACATGCGTATAAATTGAATCAAAAGACTGAAACCATTCCGGTGCATTAACTTTTGGTAAAGATCCTGTTTTTCCAAAAAAGTTTTGAATAGATACTAATAATGGTGGTGGTGGTGCTTTAAGTGCGGGTAATTTCCCTGCTAAGCAGCCTCTTATATCTATTGAACTTGTAGTATTAAATCTTTCATTTTTTACATGCTGTAGTTTAGTCATAAATGTATTGCCCGCAGGTAGAGCTGCTACAGTGCTATTCAAATCTTTAATTAAAACTGCGAAGAAATTATTAGGAGAAGGATTGTTAGGGAAAGTCCAATTGTACGGTACAGTACCTGCAGCAAATCCTAAATTTATAGGAGTAATGGCTAATATAGCATTTCTTAATAGAGTAAAATTTGCAGGTGTTAGTGCAGGCGTAGCAGTTGTAATTTTTGCCTCTAATAACCTAATTATAATGTTTAAAAAAGGAATGAAAGTATTGTTTATTTCTGTTGAAGTTAAATTTCGATTGGTTGTAGTGGGAGCTGTTCCAGTAAAAGGTTGAATTGCACCAGGTATTTTCACTAACCAAATATCTATATAGCGCCTAAATAAATGTCTTAAATCTACAGACAATGCAGTCGGAATTGCAGGCGACACTACTGGTTGTAAGCCAAATGCTGTTAAAGCTGTACTATTATTTATTCTTAGATGGTCTAAAAAAAGATCTGCCCTATCTATGCCATAGATAAATCCATTACTAAAATACATAGATAAAATCCCAATTACTCCTTCTATTTCTGAAATCTTGAATCCATCTAGATGTCTTGATGTGACAAATCCTGCACCATTTTGAAACAATGATATGCCAAGTAAATCTTCATTAGCATGGGTAAATATGCGCATGTGGTTAAAAATGGTAGAATCGGCTTGTAGGCTATTTATTATTTCTTGCAAAGATGTTATTGAACTAAAACTAATATTGAAATTAGTATGATACGCTTGCCCTGAAGTAAGAAATGGAGCATCACCAGGGAACATACCTGAAGCTGCCATAAATGTTTTTTCAGGTATAGCTTCTGGCACGCCAAATAATCGGCTTTGTGGATCAATAGTTCCAGATGGGTTTGTTAAAGCAGAAACACTAATTCTCCAAACTGGTAGCATCATAAAGTTGAAAACTGCAGTGCTACTAGTCGATAAATCTCTTGTACTTGTAGCTGCTGGTGGAACATATGGACCCTTTTCATACTCTGTAATTAATCTTCGGGCAGTGGTTCTAGCACTAAGTATTGATGGAAAGGTTTGACCCGAAAAATATGTTCTTCCTTGAAGACCAGCTAAAACCATTTTGCAAATCTTAATATTACTTTTTGGAAACCTTAATAAGTTAAAAATATCTATTTTGTTAGGTTCGGAGAGTCCATTAAAAGCTGTTTTCATTGTTGTCAAAGCTGTTCTAAGTTGTGTTGCTGTTGCGGCTAGTGGTAATTCTGTAATTGCAATCAAAGGATTGCCAGCTTCTATTAGATACATACAAGCAATGTGTGGCCTCAACTTTGTTATTCCAATTCCATTTTGTGCTGTTGTAAAAAAAGTGTCTATGCTGGTTTGAATAGCAGCAGAGCAGTTTTCAAGTAAAGTGTTTCTAGCAGTAGGGGTATTTGCAGAAATATTTGCATATATCATAGAAAGGATAAGTCTATTCAATCCATTTTCAGTAGAGGGATGAGCATTATTGTCAACAAAAATTCGCAATCCATTTATCACATCTTTCGATAGCGTAGGGTTACCTGCCGATGGGCTTCTACTTCCTTCTTGATCTATTAATTGTTCTAACTCGAGATTTAATTCTGACACTTGTTGTTGAAGTACAACTGAGTGAAGTACTGTATTTGCAGCATCCTTTAAATTTACAGTAACACTTAACGTACCTACAGCCGAAGGTCTAAAATCTTTTACGCCGTTTATGCTATTTATGGGAGCACTTGGAGCATTATTATTAAAAACCCAATCGTAGCTAGCTACATTGGGAGCTAAAATAGCATCCTCTACAAATACAACATAATTTTGAAGTATGTTTACGCCAACAGGTGAACTTAAATATGAAACTAATTTAACTGCAGCATTTGTTCCAGATACAGCACTTTCTCCTAAGTCTGCTATGGTAAAACCAGCAATTTGAGGTATTCTACTTTCTGTTTTTCTTACTGGCATTATTTCTTTTTTAATCTATAAATTTCTCAACTATAAATATTCACTAGACTAGAAATTCTTTTCCATTCTTTTTTATAAGTTCAATATATTAGCCTGTTAAAATGTAACTAGTTCTAAACGGCTGTGCATATTTGTCAATAATATTCTCTTACAACTGCAACGATGGGGTTACCCATAAAACTCTGAAAAAAGCCTTACAAGCCATTACGTGTATTTTCAAAAAAAGTTCAAATTATTTTCCGCTCACAATATTCTTTAAGACTAGAATAATTGTTTCTCACGTGGGGAGATACTTAAATTTTTGGCGGCTTTTAGAAGGACATAACAAATATAAATAAATAATATATATAATTACATAATTTTTTATTTTTATTTATTTATTTTTTAGCAAGATTTTATTTTTTCTATTACTTACCCTACAAACGTCCATTTTTATTACCTTTTTTTCTTTCTGGGGATTTAAGACAATAGAAATACTTATTTAATGCGGCGTTTTTACTAAATTGTACCCTTTATTGAAAGTAAACTTTATGAAATACAAATTCCTTATTATTATTTTATCTGCATTAATTATTGCCGCTTGCAATAAAGAAGGTAAAGGTATACCCGAAGCAGAAGGCGGTTTGTTGCCGAGCAACTATATTACCATAAAAGCAAATTCTTTTTCGCCTGCTGCTATTACAGCCGTAAAGGGCTCTTCTTTTACTTTTGTAAATCAATCTGGCGCTGCACAGGGTATTTATTCTTACGATAGTGTTTACTTAAACAAACAAGGCATAGCAGATAATACATCTTACTATTTTAAAAAAGATACGGTGAGCAATGGATCTGTTACCATTTATTATTTTATGGCTGGTAAGCCAAGTGTTACGGGTTCTATTACGCTCACACCTTAGTAATAGCATTTTTAATTTACCATATTTTATTTTTTCAATTATCAGTAGGTTTTTATGTAGAAGTCAAACTAAACTTCTAAACTTTCTAAACACATAGATTGTAAAATAACATAACCACACTAAATTCTAAACATTTATTATGTTACAACAAATAGCACCATACGTAGGCTACCTAGCATCCTTATTTCTTATTATTTCCCTTAGTGTAAATGGCGATATAAAATTTAGAATATACAACCTCTGCGGCTGCATATGTTTTATTTTTTATGGATTTATTTTTAATGCATGGCCTGTAATACTTACCAATACCATACTGCTTTTTATAAATATTTATTACATCAATAAATTGTATAAGCATAGAGAAGATTTTGAATTGATAGAAATAAGTGGCGATGAAAAATTAATAGAAAAATTTATAGCATTTTACAAAGATGATATTAGGGAATTTTATCCTGAATTTGTGGCGAGCCAATTGCAGGGAAACATCAATTATATTGTGTTGAGAGATTTGGTAATAGCCAATATTTTTAGTGCAAAAGTGTTGGAAAATGGCGATGCCTTGGTACAAATAAACTATACCATAAAAAGATTTAGAGATTATAAAGTAAGCAAATTTTTGTTTGGAAAAAAGCAACAGGAGCTAGGGGCAAAGGGCATTAAAAGAATTTTGTATGACAATGCACTTGCTAAAAAATATGCTGCGTTTTTTAAAGTAATGCATTTTGAAAATGATGGAAAATATTTTTATAAAAGTATTTAATAGAATTTTATTGGTGAAATTTGCTGTTATTCGTGGCTAAAAAACTTATTTTTTATTACCTAGATAAAATGTTATGAGAAAATATTTTTTTTTATTGCTTGTATGTATATGTACACAAGCGCATGCGCAAGACAATCCTTTTGTACGATTGGTAGAACTTACTAAACCTGTAAATACGGTAACCTCTGCAAGGCAATTTATTATTGGCAGCACTTGCAAAACATGCTTGCTTACCATTAACGACAATGCGGTAAGGGTGTACAACACAGGTGCATTTGCTTTTGAACTAAGCTTACAACCTGGTGATACTAGCTTTTTAATAACCGCTACCAATGCAGCTGGTAAAAAGGCTACCAAAACAATGGGCTTTTCTTACACGCCTCCAAAACCTGCAGAGCCTGTAAAAATATTGGGTATAGAAAGCATACAAACTTTTCCTGAAGGTAATTTGGTATTGATGAAGGGCGATAAAATACAGTTTAAAGTAAGGGCATTGCCTGCAAGCAATGTGAGTACGATAAATGGAACGGTATTATACGAAATGCCCACATCAGCTACTAAAGGAATGGCTGGCATTTACCAAGGTGAATACATTGTAAAAGCTACAGACAGTTTTTTATCTAAAAAGATACCCATTACCATTGTAGCAAAAGATGGACAAAAAATAAACAAAGAAACCAACAATACATTTGCTATTATAAATCCATTGAGCAGCGATGTGTGCATTACAAAAGGAAGGCTTGCACATTTACTCTATGGCTTGGGAGAAGATAGATTGGGCGGTGCAAAAATTGGTTACATCGATAGCATGATACCGCTAAAAATTATTGGTAAAGTAGGTGGCGATTATAAAGTACAACTAGCTCCCTATAAAACAGCTTACATACCAGATGATGTAGTGACGCTTGCACCCAAGGGTACATTTGCAAGCACATCCCTAACCGAGCGCTGGCAAGTGTTTGGCGATAGTGTGTACGATTATGTAATGCTAGGGCTTACTAGTAAATTGCCTTATCAATCTATGCAAGAGCTGGAGCCGAGTCGTATTATAGTAGATATATTTGGTGCTACCAACAATACCAATTGGATAACACAATTGCAGAGTGTAAAAGAAATAAAGAATGTTACCTATGATCAAGTGCAGGATGGTATTTTTCGCATAACGATTTTTTTAAAACACAAACAACACTGGGGGCATAGTATTTATTACAAAGGCAATTTACTTACCATAAAAATAAAACAACAACCTGCAAGTCTTGCACTAAAAAATCTTACGATAGCCGTAGATGCTGGGCATGGTGGCAGCAATACAGGCGCCGGCGGGCCAACAAATTCTTCTGAAAAAGAATTGACATTGGCTATATCATTAAAGCTACAGCAAGCTTTGCAAAACGAAGGGGCTAAAGTTATCATGACCCGTACCACCGAAAAATTTGTAGACAATAAGGAACGCATTTTAATATTTAGAGACAATCCCCCTGATCTTTTAATAAGCATACACCTCAACTCCTCCGGCGACCCTATACGTGCAGGTGGCACAAGTTCTTTGTACAAGTACATAGGTTTTAGAAACCTCAGTTACCATATAAACAAGCGCATGTTGCAGCTTGGCTTAAGAGAGTATGGCAATATTGGCGCATTTAATTTTATGCTCAATAGCCCAACAGAGTATCCCAATGCCTTGGTAGAAACTCTGTTTCTTAGCAACCCTGCTGAGGAAGAATTGGTTCTTGATCCTGCCTTTCAACAAAAAATGGCAGAGAAAATTGTGGCGGGTGTGAAGGATTTTTTGGCGGGCGTTGGAGAGGAAAAATAATGATACCGATTTAATTTTTTTAAAAAATCTAGTAAGTAGGTAATGTAGAAAGCTGTGTTTCTTTTTTTATAGCCAATTTGATTATTTTAGTTTTTTGTTTCCATTCTATTGAAATTGTTTTTGGTTTTTCTGGAACAGAAATGCCACCAGATGGTACAACCGTTATTTTCCATAAAAAACTAGATTTATTGGCGCTCAATTTTATCTTATTATTTGCATCATCCGTTAGATTGGATACTTCTTCTTTACCGGCTTTCTCAATAAAAAATGGGGCAGAAATATTATCATATAAAACTTTAATAATAACAGGTGTAATATAACAATTGCTACTTATAAAAATAGATCTTGAAAGATTGGGTTTTAATTTAC
>JAYSWO010000500.1:0-2910 GCA_043717975.1 Ferruginibacter sp.
ATTAATTATGATAAGTGTAAATAATGTAACCCTAGCCTATGGCAAAAGGGTTTTGTTTGATGAAGTAAATACCAGTTTTACAAAAGGAAACTGCTACGGAGTTATTGGTGCCAATGGCGCTGGTAAATCTACTTTTATAAAAATTATAAGTGGAGAAATTGAACCAAATAAAGGAACCGTAAGCATTTCGCCAGGTGAGCGCATGGCCGTGCTAGCGCAAAACCAATTTGCTTTTGATGAAGTAACGGTAATAAACACCGTACTTATGGGGCATGCAAAAATGTGGAAAGTGCAGCATGATAGAGATGCATTGTACGCCAAAGAAGATTTTAGCGAAGCTGATGGCATAAAAGCAGGGGAGTTGGAAGAGCAATTTGGAGAAATGGGTGGATACACTGCAGAAAGTGATGCAGCTACTTTGTTGAGTGAGTTAGGCGTAAAAGATGATGTGCATCAAATACTAATGAAAGATTTGAGTGCCAACTTAAAAGTGCGAGTATTGCTTGCACAAGCATTGTTTGGTAATCCAGATATTCTTTTGCTCGATGAGCCTACCAATAACCTTGATGTAGAAACCATAGCTTGGTTAGAAAACTTTTTGGCAGATTATCAAAACATTGTTTTGGTAGTAAGTCATGATCGTCACTTTTTAGATGCGGTGTGTACGCATGTAGCGGATGTGGACAAAGGGAAAATAAAAATTTACACAGGTAATTATACTTTTTGGTATGAGAGTTCTCAATTAGCATCCAGGCAAGCATCTGATAAAAATAAAAAGGCAGAAGAAAAGAAAAAAGATTTATTGGAATTTATTGCACGTTTCTCTGCCAATGCAAGCAAAAGTAAGCAAGCTACAAGTCGTAAAAAAGCATTGGATAAATTGGTGTTTGAAGATATTACGCCAAGTAGTCGTAAATATCCTGGTATAATTTTTAAACCAGAGCGTGAAGTAGGAAATGATATTATTAAAGTAGAAAACTTATCTAAAAAAGCTGATGGCAAATACTTGTTTAGCAAATTAAATTTTGATATTGCTAAAACAGATAAAGTGGCTTTTCTTAGTAAAGATCCATTGGCACTAACCACTTTTTTTGAAGTAATAAATGGTAGAATACCTGCAGATAGTGGACAATATACTTGGGGCACCACCATTACAAGTGCTTACTTACCCAACGATAACAAAGAATTTTTTGAAGGAAGCGAAGAAAACTTAATGAACTGGCTTCGCCAATATGTACCACCACATACTAAAGATGTGGATGAAGATTTTCTTCGAGGATTTTTGGGGAAAATGTTGTTTACAGGGGATGAAATTTTAAAGAAAACCAATGTATTGAGTGGAGGAGAAAAGGTACGTTGTATGCTTAGTAAGATGATGTTGCAAAATCCCAACGCTTTGATGTTAGATGAACCAACCAACCATTTAGATTTGGAAAGCATTATTGCTTTTAACGATAGTATGGTAAATTTTCCTGGTGTTGTATTTTTAACTACGCACGATCATCAGTTTATGCAAACTGTGGCCAATCGTATTATAGAAATTACTCCAAATGGTATGATAGATAAATTGATGACATACGATGAATATTTAGCAGATGCAAGAGTGAAGGAAGTGAGAGAGGAGTTGTACAGTTAGCAGTTGGCAGTAGGCAGTAGGCAGTTGGTAAAAATATTTCACCTTTAAAGATATTTATTTTAGATTTTAAAACAATAGTAAACTATAAAATATTAGGAACTTCTAAGTTCACCTTTGGTGTATTTAGGGGGCGGTTATTGATTGAAATTATTAACGAACATAATCGACTTTTTTTATCCAGCTTTTAAAAGGATAATGCCGCTGCAAACCTTTAGGTATGCGGCTTGCGGCGGTGGCAATATGATATTGGGTTTGAGTATTTATTATATACTTTTTAATTTTGTATTTGTTCATGGATATGTAACACTTGGTACATGGGCTTTTGAATCTTATAACGTTTCATTATTTTTTTCTTCCACTACATCTTTCATTGTTGGGTTTTTATTAAACAAGTATGTCGTATTTACAACATCTTATTTAAAGGGTAGAATTCAATTATTTAGGTATTTTATTTCATTTTCTACTAATTTGGTATTAAATTATTTTTTACTAAAGTTATTTGTCAAAATATTACACATAGATGAGTTTTTAGCACAAGTTATTTCTACAGGTATTTGTGTTTCCCTAGCTTTTGCTACCCAAAAATATTTTACCTTTAAGCAAGATACATCTGCTTAGTTGTTTCATTTTCTGTAAATTTGAATTATATGAGTAATATCTTCTTGTACATAGACCCAAGCAGTGGGAGTTACCTTATTCAAATGCTGATTGCAGGAATACTTGGTTCACTTTTCTTTTTTAAAAACGCTTGGTTAAAAGTAAAAAGTTTTTTTACAGGTAAAAAAAATGAATCAAAGGACGAACTTGATAACGAATTGTAAAATGCTATGTCTACGCTAACAGCACTTCCTTCTTCATATCGAGATAATGACGGTTTTGTTTTTAAACAAGACAATCAATATTATCGACTTATAAAGCCATCTTATTTTTTGCATTACGAATTATTGATGAAGTCAGGTTTGTATAAAGCACTTACTGATGCAGGGAGGTTGATACAGCATGATGAGATGAATGCTACTTCTTTTCAACAAAATAAAGATTGTAAAATAATTTTGCCAGAGCAAATTCCATTTATAAGTTATCCTTATGAATGGAGTTTTGGTGAAGCTTTCGACGAACGGGTTCTTGCTGGTTTCGCCCGCGTCTTTCATCGCCAGAAACACCGGGCTTTCAGAAAGCTTGATCCGCATCCACAGCGAGATCGCTAGCAGCGCAATGCTCAGCAGGAACGGCACTCGCCAACCCCAGGCGTTCCAGGTCTCGGTGCTCATCGA
>JAYSWO010000006.1:0-6378 GCA_043717975.1 Ferruginibacter sp.
GATTGGTTTTTGGGAGGCGGAGAGAACAGATGCGGATACTGTTTTGGTAAATGAAAATATAGAGTTGCAATTTTTGAGACAACAAATAAAGAAGGCAGAAGGGCAACCGAATTTATCACTAGCAGACTTTATTAAACCATCTTCGAGTATATCTTCGAGTATTCTTCCCCCTTCGGGGGAGATAGAGGGGGCGATTTCCCGAGGGGAAGGGGAGGAAAGTGTGGGCTTCGGATACCAATGGGCGGACCCAATAACTTATCCTTTATTGAAAGAGTATGCGTTGAATCATAGAAACAAGCCCACAGATGCAGAAACAGCTTTGTGGGAATTGGTAAAGTCTAAAAAATTAGAAGGCTTTAAATTTAGAAGACAACATATCATTGGAAACTATATTACAGATTTAGTTTGTTTAGATAGAAGATTAGTAATTGAAATAGATGGTTCTATTCATCAGCCTCCTGAGAACAAAGAATCGGATGCTGTAAGAACTGAATGGTTAATTAGTAAAGGGTTTAAAGTAATTCGATTTACAAATGATGAAGTATTAGGAGATACAGATAAAACGTTGGAACTTATTCTAACAAATTTAAAACAGCAACCGAGTATAAAAGAAACTAACAATCTAAGTTCCCCCTTCGGGGGACAGGGGGCTGATTTTATGGGCGCTTTTTCAGTTACGATAGAAGGCATTGAACCCCACATTAAAAAATTTGAAGATGCACAAGATGATTACAATAAAATAATGTTGCAAGCATTGGCAGACCGCTTTGCAGAAGCATTTGCAGAAGTGCTACACAAGAAAACAAGAACAGATTATTGGGGTTATGAAAAAGATGAGCAGCTTACTAATGAACAATTAATAAAAGAAGAATACAGCGGCATACGCCCTGCACCTGGCTACCCTGCTTGCCCCGACCATACAGAAAAATACAAATTATTTGAACTCCTTGGTGGCGAAGAAGCTACAGGTATTCATTTAACAGAATCTTTGGCTATGTACCCCGCATCATCGGTTTGTGGTTGGTATTTTGCACACCCACAAAGCAAATATTTTGGTGTGGGCAAAATAGAAAAAGACCAATTTGATGATTATACAGCTCGTAAAAAAATGAGTAATGATGAAATGGAAAGATGGTTGAGGCCGATATTGGAATAATTATTTTTACTTATTACATTTACAGAAAATTACCCCATGCGCATCATCTCCTATAACTTAAACGGCATACGTGCGGCTATAAAAAAAGGCTTTATAGATTGGCTAAAAACAAACCCTGCCGATGTTGTTTGCCTACAAGAAACCAAAGCTGCATTTACAGATATTGATGTAAAAGAGTTAGAAGATTTGGGATTTCACCACCACTGGTTTAGTGCACAGAAAAAAGGCTATAGCAGCGTAGCCATTTTTACAAAAATAAAACCTGACAAAGTTATAAGCGGTACTGGCCACGAAATGAGCGACTTTGAAGGCCGTGTAATACAACTACAGTTTGGCGACGTGCGTTTGATAAATGCATATTTCCCAAGTGGCACAAGTGGCGATGAAAGACAAGCATATAAATATGTATGGTTGGCAGAAATGCAAGAATATTTAGATGAACTAAAAAAGAAAAACCCAAAAATTATTTTGTGTGGTGACTATAATATTGCGCACAATGAAATAGACATTCACGACCCAAAAGGCAACAAAAAATCGTCTGGATTTTTACCTGAAGAAAGAGATTGGATGACACAATTTTTAGAAAGTGGATGGATAGACACTTTTAGAGTTTTTAATAAAGAACCCCATCATTACAGCTGGTGGAGCCAGCGATTTCCAAGTGTACGATTAAACAACAAAGGCTGGCGGATAGATTATATTACCGTAACTACTCCTTTAGAAAAACAATTGAAAGCGGCAAGTATTTTGCCAGATGTAAAACACAGCGATCATTGTCCGATATTTTTGGATATAAAATTGTAGTTTTTTCATTTTAAGAATACTTTATGTAATTATATGGATAGCAATGATGGCTTGTGCCTATATTTGATATTCTAACTAACTACCTAACACATGGAAGGTCTATCTAGTCTCTTACTTGTAGCATTAATTATTATTGTTGTTGTACAAAATAGCAATCTTAAAAGTTATCTTACAAAACTGGAAGGAGAAATAAAATCATTACAAAAGCAAATAAACAAGGTTCTTTTAGAAAATATTTCAAAACCCTTTCCACCAACAGAAGAATCTAAACCTGCAGCTTCTTTAGCTTCCACGCCAGAACAAAAACCGTATGTAAGTATCTTTAGTGTAGAAGAAAGAGAAGAAAAAGAAAAAACTGAAACAAATTTTGCAGCGATAAATATTGTAGAGTCATTGCCAGTGGATGATAAAAAGACGAATGCAGAAAAAAGCAAAGAAGAAAAAGTATCTTCATTTGAAGAAACGATTCCTAATTTTTCTGCACCACCAATCAAAGAAAAACGCACTCTCCCTCCACCCACTCCATCTTTTTTTGAACGCCATCCAGATATGGAAAAGTTTATTGGCGAAAATTTGGTGAATAAAATTGGTATTGCCATTTTAGTACTAGCCATTGGTTTTTTTGTGAAATATGCTATCGATCAAAATTGGGTTGGTCCAATTGGCAGGGTAGGTATCGGGCTTTTATGTGGCGCCATATTAATTGGCATTGCACACAAAATGCGCAATAGTTATAAAAGTTTTAGTTCTGTTTTGGCAGGTGGAGGTTTAGCCGTTTTTTATTTTACCATTACACTAGCGTACAAACAATTTGAATTGTTTAACCAAACAACTGCATTTGTTATAATGCTTGTTATTACAGCCTTTGCAGTGGCACTTTCTATTTTGTACGATAAGCAAGAACTTGCCATTATATCATTAGTGGGTGGTTTTTTAGCCCCATTTTTAGTAAGCAATGGTAGCGGAAACTATATTACGTTGTTTATTTATTTAATCGTTTTAAATAGTGGCTTACTTATTATAGCTTACAACAAATCTTGGCGATTACTCAATTTGCTCAGTTTTATTTTCACAATTATTTTGTTTGGTAGTTGGTTGTTTATGATACCTTACGATGCCCCCACAGGTAGGTATGCAAATGGCTTTTTGTTTGCCGTTATTTTCTATCTTCTATTCTTTGCTATAAATATTGCCTATAATGTAAGTGAAAAGAAAAAATTTATTGCTTCCGATTTTGGCATTTTATTGGCAAATACAGCCTTATTTTTTGGAGCCGGGCTTTATTGTTTAAGCAAAATGGGATCAATAGAATTTAAAGGGCTGTTTAGTGCTTGTATGGGTATATTTAATTTAGCTGCTTCGTATTTTCTCTTTCGCAAACAAAAAATGGATACAAATATTTTGTATCTACTTATCGGCATTACGCTTACGTTTATTTCTATTACAGCCCCATTACAATTGCATGGCAACTACATTACGCTGTTTTGGGCTAGCGAGGCAGTCTTGTTATTCTGGCTTTATACAAAATCAAAAATAAACATTATTCAATACGCTTCGTTATTGGTATGGGTGCTAATGCTGATAAGTTTATTGTTAGATTGGTTAAACATATACAACGCTTATGATAAGCCAGCGTTAAACATCATCTTTAATAAAATATTTATCACAGGTCTGTTTGCCGCTATATCTACTTACTTAGTATTTTTAATTAGCAAAAAAGAAATTGAAAATAATTCCGAACATACATTAATTATCACAAACAAAAATGTGTTTAGAATTGTAGCGCTTGTGATATTGTTTTTCGTTGGCTTATTAGAAATAAATCATCAGTTTAATACACGTTTTCCTGGGCAAAATATTAGCACACTGTATTTATTGCTTTACACTTTATCTTTTGTGCTGATATTGATAACTGTTAATCAAAAATTAAGCAAGCTAGCATTCTCATGGAAAGTATTACTCCCTATGATTTCTGCCATGGTTGTTCTTTTTCTTATTGCTGAAATACCTACTTTTTCTATACAAAGCAATGTGCTACTGCAACATAAAAATGGAGGACATTTTATAGCACATTGGGTAAGTGTAATACTTGTGGGATTGTGCTTGTACAAGCTTGTTTATCTGTTAAAAAATAATAAAGAAAGCTTTAAAGAAACCTTTAACCCAATTGTATGGATACTATGTGCAGCTATTGTAACGCTACTAAGTGTTGAGGTTAATTTATTAAGCAATCAATTTTTTTGTAGCCCAACAAATACACTAGAAGAAATTACTAGGGTTTATATAAAAACAGGTTTGCCTATTTTGTGGGGTGTATGTTCGTTTGTATTTATGTGGCTAGGTATGCGTCACAAGTATCGTACACTGCGCATTATTTCGCTTAGTTTATTTTCCCTAACACTGTTTAAACTCTTTGTATTTGATATTAGAAATATACCTGCTGGAGGTAAAATTGCCGCATTCTTCTGCTTAGGTGTTTTGCTGTTGGTTGTTTCATTTATGTATCAACGATTAAAAAAAATAATAATTGATGATGAAAAGAAAATGGATTAATATTTTTATATTTTGTGCTATTTCTATTTGTTGTAATGCACAAGTAGAAGGGTACAAATTTTATGCAGCACTCGATAGCATAAAAACATCTGGCTTTTACAATATCATTTTAACGCCAGAAATAAATGCGCATTTAAAAACCGATTATAGTGATGTACGCATTGTGAATGCAGCGGGTAAATGGGTGCCGCATGCGTTGCATGTGCCCGCATACGAAATAACTAGCCATTCGGCAAATTGGGATTTGAAATATTCAGTTTTAGAAAACAATAAGGTAAATTCAATTTTTATTATTAATGGAAAAAATACAGAACTTAATAATGTAGAGTTAAGTATTAGAAATTCAACTGCTGAACGATACTGTTCACTAAGTGGTAGCGATGATAATTTAAATTGGTTTGTTATAAATGACAGTATTTTAATAAACCCAATACCTTCTGACACTAAAAGTATAAATACCTTCAATATCGATTTTCCATTAAGCAATTACAATTTTTATAGGCTTGTAATTTTCAATAGTAATAAAGATCCATATGATGTAATTGGAATTACATCTATTGCTAAAATTGAAGACCCAGGTGTTTTTAAAAGTAAGGTATTAGTAAATCCATCTACAGTTATTTCTCAAAAAGACAGTAACAAAATTTCTTACATAAAAATAACTCAACAACATCCATATCATTTTGACGGATTTAATATAAAAGTAAGTGGAGTGAAATATTATTCTAGGAATGCAGATATATTTATTCCAACAAATACTAATCATTCATTTTCTAATCCTGGAAAACTGTTACAGTCATTTACTATTTCTAACAATAGCAATTTGAATTTTCATTTGCCACTTACAATGATTAATGATACTGTTTTTTATCTTTTAGTACACAATGAAGATAATTTACCACTACAGATAAACGAAGTAAACACTACCTTAAATGAGCATTTTATTAAAGCATACTTAGAAACGAACGATCATTATCGTTTAATCATGGGCAATGAAAATGCAACTCTTCCTAACTATGATATTACGAAGCTTAACTTAACACTTCGAGACACGGCTGTATTTATTAGCCAAAATAATATAGTTGCTTTTCCTCAACAAGAAATAAAAGAAAATAAAAAAGCAACAAATAATAAATGGATAATTTGGACAGCACTTATTGCAGGATTATTTATTTTACTTTTACTCACAAAAAAAATGATAAAAGAACTAGATAAAAAAACAACCAATGATACTATATAACGTTACCATAAAAATACACAACAGCATACACAACGAATGGCTACAATGGCTAAAGGAAGAGCATGTAATTGATATTATGAAAACAGCATGTTTCTCTGATTTTAAAATATTACGCTTACTAGAAATTGACGAAGCAGAAGGCCCAACATACGCTATACAATATTTTGCCGAAAGTAAAGCGCTCTATAACGTATATATAGAAAAATTTGCAGCTGAAATGAGAAACCGCTCTTTTGCTAAATGGGGCGATAAATTCATCGCTTTTCGCTCCGTGATGCAGATTGTGGACTAATTGTGCAAAACCATTTTTTGCAACTTTTCTATCAACTAGCGTAGGCTCAAATCCTTTCTAACAGCAGTTTTATCGGTATAAAAAAGCTGAAACCCTTTACTGTATTGACTTTTGAAGATATTGGTTTTTTGTTTAATTTTTTTTATCAACATTATATATGGCTGTAATACATATGAGCAGGGAGTTGTAGCTATATTTTAACTAAAAAAAATTATTAAAAAAAATTTGTTGCAATCAAAAACCTTCTATATTTGCCCTACTATAAATTATTCAAAAAACTCATTATGAACAAAGCAGAATTAATCGCAAAAATTGCAGAAGATGCAGGCATCA
>JAYSWO010000051.1:0-5984 GCA_043717975.1 Ferruginibacter sp.
TCTTTGTTCGGAAAATAAAAAGAATTGTAAACGAAGTTATTTTAATTTTATCCCTTGACTCTGTGCAATGCAAGCATTACAATATTTCTTGTCGTCACAGCCTATTACACCTTGGCAATCTTGTGTACATACAGCGTTTTTATATTGTTCGTATAAAGCGGCATCAAAACAATTGGTGCTTGTTTTTTTACATGAGAATAAAGTGAAAAGTAAAATAAAAGGCAATAAAATTTTAATAAATTTCATAAACAAAAAGTTGATATGTATTAAAAAATAATTTCGCAGATAAGTTCCGTAAAGTCTTGTGACTAAAATCTAACGTCTAATATCTAGCCCTTATATTTCTTCACAATCATACTTGCATTGTGACCACCAAAACCGAAAGTATTGCTTAGCGCAGCGTTTACAGTTCTGTGTTGTGCTTTATTAAAAGTAAAATTAAGTTTGTTGTCTAGCTCAGGGTCATCTGTAAAATGATTGATGGTAGGAGGTACCACATCTCTAGTAACTGCAAGGATACAAGCAAGGGCTTCCAGCGCACCAGCAGCACCAAGGCAATGCCCTGTCATACTTTTGGTAGCACTAATATTAAGGTTGTAGGCATGGTCGCCAAATACATTTAAAATAGCTTTAGTTTCAGCAATATCACCAAGTGGTGTAGATGTACCATGTACGTTTATGTAATCGATATCTGAAGGTTGCATACCTGCATCTGCAAGGGCTACATTCATTACATTTTTTGCACCAAGCCCTTCTGGGTGAGGAGCAGTGATATGATGCGCATCAGCGGTAGCACCGCCGCCAGCTATTTCGCAATAAATTTTTGCACCACGAGCTAGCGCATGTTCTAAATTTTCTAAAATGAGTACACCTGCACCTTCGCCCATAACAAAACCATCACGGTCTTTGTCAAATGGTCTGCTAGCTGTTTTTGGGTCATCGTTTCTTTCGCTCATGGCTTTCATAGCATTAAAACCACCACAGCCTGCAGCACTTATTACTGCTTCGCTACCGCCTGTTACAATAATATCAGCCTTGCCCAATCTAATGTTATCAAATGCATCTATAATAGCATTGGTACTGCTTGCGCAAGCACTTACTACTGCATAGTTAGGTCCACGAAAACCATGCTTCATAGATATTTGCCCTGCGGCAATATCCAATATCATTTTTGGTATAAAGAAAGGGTTGAAACGAGGCGTACCATCACCACTGGCAAAATTCATTATCTCTTCTTGAAAAGTAATGAGCCCACCAATGCCACTGGCAAAAATTACACCTACTCTATCAGGGTTTGCATTTTCAGGAGTAATGCCGGCATCTTTTACTGCTTCATCAGCAGCTATCATGGCAAACTGTGTAAAGCGATCCATTTTTCTAGCTTCCTTTCGGTCTAGGTAAATAGTAGGATCAAAATCTTTAACCTCGCAAGCAAATCTTGTTTTAAATTTAGAGGCATCAAATTGTTGAATCATATCGCAGCCACTTACACCATCGGTAAGTCCCTGCCAATATTCCTCAACAGTTTTGCCTAGTGCAGTTAAAGCACCAAGGCCGGTAACTACTACTCGTTTTAAAGCCATATAAAATTGCCTGTGATTGTTAAAGAAATCCGTCCCACAAAAAAATGCGGGACGGAAATAAATTACTTAGCGTTAGCCTCTAGGTAAGAAACAGCTTCCCCAACAGTAGTGATGGTTTCAGCTTGTTCATCAGGAATAGAAATATTAAATTCTTTTTCAAATTCCATGATAAGTTCTACGGTGTCTAAGCTATCTGCGCCTAGGTCGTTTGTGAAAGAAGCTTCCGTAGTTACTTCTTTTTCATCAACACCTAATTTATCAACGATAATTGATTTTACTTTTGTAGCAATGTCTGACATGTTTGTAATATTTAGTTAATACGCTGCAAAAATATACTTTTTGGTAAAAAAACAATCAATTAATAAAATTTGTTTTGATATGTTTTTCACCATTTTATAGTATTTAAAACAATTGTGGTTTTCATTTTTATACATTTTTAAGCATGAGCAGGGGTTTAAAATGAACATTTTTTTCCCGTCTACCGTGCTTTTGTAGCTTGGTCTTTTGTTCCAAGTTCTACAAACCGCTGTTGGGCAAAAGCTGCCAAAAGGGTTTTTCTAACTTTTTTACTTTACCTTAAAGCTATGTATTGTGGCTAATCTTCTGCTGCTTAGTGTTAGACAGGTTGGGCTTTTTAGGTATTATTTATGAACGATTTGGTGGTAACGTTTTTTCATAACAGGCTTTAAATAATACCCAAACTTGTATTAATGTTAAAATTTTCCGTAAATTGGAGTTCTCCTTTTTCCCTTTGTTACTTAAAAATACGATGCATGGCACTAAAACAAATAGACCACGGCTCCAATGAATACCTACAAATGGTAAACCTAAGAGATAACGTGCTGCGTCGTCCATTAGGTCTTACGTTTAGCCATGATGAACTGGCAAAAGAAAAAGATGAGATTTTAATAGCTTGTATGGATGATGGAGATATGCTAGGTTGTTGTATGCTAGTAAAAGTGGATAAAGAAACGGTACGGCTTCGCCAAATGGCAGTGGCGCCAAACTTACATGGAAAGGGTATAGGTGCTTCTATCATAAACTTTGCAGAAAACCTTGCTAGGGACAAAGGTTTTAAAACAATGACCATGCATGCTAGAGATAGTGCTATTGGCTTTTATGGAAAATTCGGTTACGCTATAAAAGGCCATCAATTTACAGAGGTAAATGTGCCGCACCATGTAATGGAGAAAGCGTTGAAGTAGATTTCAGTTGGCAATTTGCAAAGGGCAGTTGGCAAAGGACAGTTGGCAAAGGGCAGTTGGCAAAGGACAGTTTGCAAAGGACAGTTGGCAAAAGACAGTTGGCAAGGGACAATTAAAAATTGAGCATAATGTTTGGGTCTGGGCAGTTGGTGAGATATTTTTTGGCTTCGTTTATGTTACACACGCCTGGATAATCGCCTTCTTTTATACCCGTATCTTCTATTATTTGAAAATGCAAGTGTGGTGGCCAATCACCGTTTTCATTTGGGTTGCCAAAATGTGCAAATATTTCGCCTCGGGTAATAAATTTTCCTACACGCATTTGTTCTAAATCGGCTAAAGTTAAATGCCCATACAGAGTATAAAATGCAGTTGTATCTAAATTGTGTTGTAGAATAATGGTAGCTCCATAATCTCCAAAATTATCATTGTTAGCAAAGCTGTGTACCATGCCGCCCATAGGTGCATGCACAGGCGTACCTGCTGCGCCCCATATATCTACACCCAAGTGTATGGTGCGTGCTTGCTCGCCAGCAAAGAGATTGCTGCGGCTGTAAAATGTGCGATTTTCGTTGTAACCTCCAATGCCAAAGCTTGCATTGGCTTGTTGTAGTTTATTATTAATGTAGGTAGAAAATTTTGTGGTGTCTACTATTAAGTCTTTGGTGATTTCGTTGTTTGCTGAGGTAAAATCAAATGGTATGATGGTATCTTTTGCCTTATCTATTTTTATGACAGGGTGAAAAGTAGGTTGGTGTTTTTTGAGAATGCTGGTGAGGTTGAGGTTCATTGGTGTAAGGTAAGATATTTTTTTGCAAAGATTTATTTTGCCGGAAAGTCGGGAAGTCGTTTTATTTTTAGCTTCTTTCTGTCTTCTCGGCAAAAAATAAATTAACAAAGGCGGTAAGTTTATTTTGCTTCGCAAAATTAGTTAGCCACGAATTACACGAATTTTCACGAATAGGTTTTCTTTATTCGTGTTTCTTTGTGTAATTCGTGGCTAAGGTTACACCACCACATTTATCATCCTACCCTTTACAAAAATAAATTTCTTTACCTCTGCACCATCCATCCATTTTAAAATAACTTCATTGCTTAGCACTGCTGCTTTGGCTTCTTCTTCGTTAGCTTCTGTAGGCAAATTAATTGAACTACGGGTTTTACCATTTATAGACACAGGATATTCTTTGGTAGCTTCTAGCAAATACGATTCGTTTAATACAGGATAATTTGCATCTAAAATAGTACCCTCACAACCCAATGCAGCCCACAATTCTTCTGCAATATGCGGAGCATAAGGTGTAAGTAAAATAAGTATTTGCGATAAAATTTCTTTTTTATAACATTTAGCATCTGCCAATTCATTTACGGCAATCATAAAGGCTGCTACGGCAGTATTGTAAGAAAAATTTTCGGTGTCTTGCTCTATTTTTTTGATGGTTTTGTGTAATATTTTATACTCTGCATCTGTTGGTTTTTCATCCGTCCATTTTGACTTGCCCACATTAACCTCACCCGACCTCTCCAAAGGAGAGGGGATTACATCCGTATAAAACAACCTCCACAACTTTTTTAAGAAACGATGCACACCTTCAATACCTTTTGTATCCCAAGGTTTACTTTGCTCTACCGGGCCAAGGAACATTTCGTACATGCGAAAGGTATCGGCGCCGTATTGCACACACAACTCATCTGGGTTTACCGTGTTGTATTTTGATTTGGACATTTTTTCTACTTCTGCACCGCAAATGTATTTGCCATCTTCTTCTAAAATAAATTTTGCATTTGCATATTCGCCGTTCTTCCATTTTTTGAATTCTTCAATATTTAATTCGAATCCATTAACCATATTTACATCTACATGAATATCAGAAAACCCTAAGAAGTAAGGTCTGGCAGGAAGCCCATTATTTAAACTCTCGTAAGCTTTTGATAAAAAATCTATATCACTTTTAGCTAAACCATATTTAGTAATTCTATCAACATTGTTTTTGGAAACAAATATTAAAGGCGACTTATCATTATAAATTTCGATATCAATTAAATAATCAATTTTTATCCTATACACAAACCTACTACTCCCCTGTATCATCCCCTGATTTACCAATTTCTTAAACGGTTCTTCAAAGCCGATATAACCTAGGTCGTATAATACTTTCGTCCACATGCGGCTGTAGAGTAAATGCCCTACGGCATGCTCGGTGCCACCTACATATACATCTACTTGGTTCCAATAATCGCTGGCTTTTCTATCGCAAAAAGTTTGGGTATTGTGTGGGTCCATATAGCGGAGAAAATACCATGAGGAGCCTGCATAGCCGGGCATTGTGGAGGTTTCTCGTTTTACCTCACCCCCGCCTCTCCAAGGGAGAGGAGCTGGCGAGCTCTCTGCCTTTTCTTTTAACTCTTGCAATCTTTCAGATATGGCTTTCTTTACATTACTGATGTTTTCTAAAACTTGTTCGTTTGTAAATCTTATAATATCAAACCCAAATTCTTTTAACCAATTTTCTCTGGCTTCATCAAAAATAATTTGTTCTTGTTCATTGTGATAACCTCCATCGATTTCAATAATTAATTTTCTTTCTAAGCAAACAAAATCTGGAATAAAGCCTGCAATGGGATGCTGCCTTCTAAATTTATAATTATCAATGTATCTATTGCGAACCAACTGCCACATTTTATCTTCTGCTTCAGTTAAGTTTTTACGATTGCGTTTTGCAAACTCAAAAGTGTTTTTCCACTCTTGAACGGTACTATTTAAATAGCCATATTGTTTTTCTTCTTTTTCATCTTCTAATTGATCGAGCAGTTTCCTCTCCATTGGAGAGGGTTTAGGGGTGAGGTTTTTTTGGCTCCTTTCCTTTGGCGGGGCGGGGGTTAGGTTCACCCACTCGGTCATATTCGCCAAAGGACCTTCACCCTCTGGCCCTGGGCCATATTTTTCGGCATGCGGTAATAATACTGGTAAATCGGTTTCTGATAATGCAATGGCCGTTTCATCTTGCCACACAATAGGAAATGGCTCGCCCCAATAACGTTGGCGGCTAAAGCCTGCATCCCTCATGCGATAATTTACTTTTCTTTTTCCGATGCCGAGTTCTTCTATTTTATTGATGGCTACGCCAATGGCATCTTTCATGAGCATGCCATTTAAAAAATCGGAATTTTGTAGTGTGGCTTCTTTGGTAGGGTT
>JAYSWO010000501.1:0-7264 GCA_043717975.1 Ferruginibacter sp.
GCCAAAGTAGCCAACAGTAAATTTATCGTAAACAACCTGAGCAGTTGCATTACTTGTAACTAGAAAAATACTTAACAATAATACGCTTGCTAATTTCACTTTTTTACATTAAAGTTAGTACACTTAAAGGCTTAATAGTATTAAAAAAATAGCGATTTTAAAACTTAATTGTGAAATGCGTTTGTACTAGCATTATAAAAGTTATACTGTAAACAAAAAAAGAAAAAGAATGAATTAGCAAACACTCTTTTCCTTTTTACCAAAACATGCATTATGAGATTGTAAATTTACACTTACCATATTGCATTATAGATATACAAGTGTGAACAAAATATTACTTTTTTACAGGAAAATACTCAAATGCAATTTTGTACTCAGCATTTTTATATTCAGGCATTAATTTACCAATTGGCAAATTGTCTTTTTGTGGCGTTGGTTCACAGTGTGTAAATTTCTTACCTTTATACTCTACGGGCTCTCCTACTGGTTTGTATAACTCTACAGCCATAGTAACATGTGTTGGATACAACAACACAATCATTGGTAGGTTATATATTTCTTTTACCAAATAATAAAATAACGATACCCTGTCATCACAATCGCTGTATTTGTTCATCAGTGTTTGCTCAGGTGATAGTCTTTTTTCTGCACCAAAATTTCGCTGATCTGTTTCGTATAAAAAAGCATTTCTAGTAAAGTGCATTAAAAAATCTACCCCTTTTTTTTGCGACATATTTTTTACAGCATCTTTCAAAAATGGAATGAGAGAATTATAAGTATTGGTACTTACAGGAATATTAAAATAAAAATAAAAATCCACAGCAGGATAATTATTGAAGAGTATTTCCATTTGCTCATCAATAGATATTTTAAAACTATTCATGCGCTTATGATACTTAAAGAAAACTTCTTTTTCGTTTAAGTATTTCTCTTTAAAATCGGGTATCTTATTTATTTTGTAAGAAAAAGATTTATCTGCATTTGCTACTTCAATATTTACTTTTTTTAATTCGCTTTCTTTAAAATTTATTTTTGCAAAATCATGAATATTTAAGCAAACAAATTGTTTCTCGTTTAAATTAAATAAAGGTATATCGTAAATATTATCATTGCTCTGTACATACAACAATAACTTTTCATTTACAAAAGCTAGTTTGGCATTGTAGCCACATTGCACAAGCAATAGCCATTTGCTTATTGTGTAGTATTCAAAATTTTTTCTTTTAGGGTAGAGCTGTTCGGCTGTTCTTCTTATGAGTTGGTAAAACAACCAATCATCCAACGCATATTTTTTTTGGTATGCAAGTATAACTTCTATTAATGGCTGAAAATGCAACTCCCTTGCTTGGTTATAAAATTCTGCTACATCTTTTTCTGTAAGATTTTTTTTTACTTCTATTTCTGGGAATTCAATGTTGGAAGAAACCGTAATGGTATCTCCAAAATAATAAACGGTGAATTTTTCGTAAACAGATTGGGCTTTTATTGTATTGTTTCCAATAAATATTAGTATAAAAAATAACCATATAATTTTTGGCAACTTCAATATTTTTTACTTTAAAGTTAGTGAACTTTACAATTGTATTGCTGTTAAAAAGAAAATGCGAGCATTTTTATAGGTGATTTTGCAGGTTTTCTTATGTAGGTTCAGTTGCTTTTGCTTTTTTGGTGTAAAAAAAGTTACAGTCATTATTAAAACATGATGCTATAAACATTTTCTTTTACCACCCTACAACATGTCGTTGGTACAGCTACTCCACCTTGCCCACCCTTCGATACCTAACGACAGCAATCGCTGTGATAACTTGAAGGTAAAATTTGAGCGTTTATTGAGGCCGACAAAGGCATTAATTATGGCAGTGCCATGTTATAGGGTACGTTTTCGAACGTAGCCGCAGGGTGAGAATTACCCATTAGTTCCTCTAACACCTCCAATTAAAATTGAGGTTAGACTTGAAAAAAAGATTAATAAAATAATTAGTATCACTTTTAGATGTGATAGCTTCTTATCATAAAAGTGCAAAAACTTCCTGTCTTTAAAAACAAGCAAATAGTTAGGTATTGCGACAATAAATATTAAGCCAAACACTAAAAATCTATTTAGTTGATGCTTTGTTTTCAACAAAATATAAATAAGGCTATCTGCTCCAAATACGATTAAGACAAAAAGAAAAAGAGTGAACATGAAAGTGGCATAAAACGGAATATCCGATTTAGCTTTTTCTTTTAATAAAAAGAATATGCCACAACAAAATTTTTTATATCTATCTAACATATTTGATTATTTTAATTTTAGTATCTCCGCCCTGGTTTGTGTCCAACTAACCATTCCACCTTGCCCATCCTTCGATACCAAACCACGGCAATCGCTGTGATATCTGAATATAAAATTTGAGAGTTTATTAAAGCCAACAACGGCATAAAATTTTGGATAAAGTGAAATATGTAAAAGGGTTATTGTATTTTAATTTCTTTTGAAAGTATTTTGTACCCGCTGAAAATTTCTTTAAAATCATTTGTAAGATTACAATAATAAAACTGTCCATTTTTTATAAAAAAAAGAAAAGAGCATTGCTTATCAAAATTAGAAAAGTATAAGGTTTGAAAAATTTCTCCTTTTGTAAAACACCATATTTTACCCTCACTTCTACACTTTTTTACTTTTTCAAATCTTTCTGTCGGTTGGTTTATCTGCGCTTTTAAAATATTTATTGCTTCGTTAATGGTGGTAGAATGCTGTGTATAAAACCTTGTGTATCGCAGAGAGTCTTTACCAAGAGGGTCTTTGTAAAATACAAATACCAGGCTATCCATATTGTTTAATCTTTCATCAAGCATTACAATAGTAGTACTGGCATTGCAATTATCATCAACGCTTGGGGGAACATTCGTAGCTGCTTCTTTACTTTGCTTTTGTTGAACACATGCGGTAGTAAAAAATAACGTTGTTATAAATAGAGTAATAAGATATTTCATAAAAAGACTGTTACATAAAAAAACCGCTTACAAAATTAAGCGGCTTTTTATAATATTTTAATAGTAAATATTAATACACATTTGTTTTTGGTGTAAAACTAGTCCAGCCTTGTAACCAGTTTGTGGTGCCCACCGCTCCTACATAAGAAGTAGCAGTAAAGCCTGTAAGACCAAAGAAACTAGATGCATTTGCAGCGGTAGCAGGGCTTCCCGCTTTTGGAGCAAAGTTTGGCGCATTAAGGTTGAATGGATTTTCAAGCATTATATCTGTAGCTGCAGTAAATGTTTTACAGCTATCCACAGCTTCTGCTTTTGCTTTTACATTGGCCGCAGTTATTAAAGCAGTGCTTGATACCTTAAATGGTTCAGCAATTGCATGTACTAAATTATGACGAAATGAAGAAACGTTATCAATATAAGATTGTGCTGTAGCATCGCTTTCAAATTGAAAACCTGCTTTTTGGTAACCCATCAAAATGGAGTTGCGCAATACAAATTGTGTAGAACGTCTCCAACGAGTATTAAAGTTATGATTGCTTAACACACCCGCTGCACCATTTGGCCCACAAAAAGTAAAATTGCTTATTTGTGGTCTTGTAAAAGGTGTAGCCAATGTACCTGTACCATCATTGTCACACTCTATACCATTACCCGCATCTCCACCATCTATAAATAATGGATCACGTAAAGATATACCAAATTGTAAGCGACCAGTAAAACCAAAATCAAAATCAAAATCATCATCCGCAGTAGCAAATGCAATTAGGTTTTTAGGGTTTACTGTACCGCCAAAAAACTCATACGCATCATCGTTACCATAAGATATTTGTATGTTTTCTAAAATAGTACCACTACCTACACCACCACAAGTAAGACCATTTATTTCTGAATTAGGATCAGCAGCTATACCTGCAAACTCTATTCTTACATAACGTAAGATACCACTGTTGTCAGCCGCTACAGATCCGCCATATACACTATTAATTCCGCCTTCAATAATAGGAGGTGTAGATCTATTCGTTGGTGCATTTCCTAACAATACAATACCTCCCCAATCACCAGCTGCCCTTGTAGCTGGCGATTTGCCAGATGTAAATACAATGGGTTCTGATGCTGTACCATCAGCAAATAAACGACTATTTCTTTCTACTATTAAGGCACCTTTTTGTACACTATCACTTACTATTACTGATCCAGCGGCAAATTTTAACGTAGCTCTGTTGGTTACAAACACATACCCTTTTAAAGTATATCTGCCTTTTGGCAAATCCACCACATCTTCAATATTGCCAGTGAGTATTTTACTAGCTACTATTCTTTCTTGCAATGTACCTGTACCCGTTACACCACCCCCATTGTTGGTAACAGAATCATCTACATTTACTTTAACACAACTTGTCATTAAAATAGCCGATAACGAAAGCAAGCCAATTATTTTTTTCATGTTTTTTATTTTTATTATTTACGTTTTAGTTTTTATGTTATTTTTTAAAAGAATAAGTAAACCCTACTGAGATTGTTGTACCAGGTTGGTAAATTGAAAAATTTCTATCCTCCCTAGTTGTATAATTTCTTACTTCACCTCGGTCCTCATAGGAAAGCACTTGATTGTTCAACAAATCGCTTATTGTTAACTTTATTTCTGCTTTATCTTTAAGAATTTTTTGGCTAATCTGCAAATCCACCAAATTTCTTGGTATTTCATACAAATCACCAAAATCATCGTTACCTACTAATGTTAAACGCTCACCTATTCGGTTATACAATAATGATAAATTAGTACCTTTTTTTCCGTCATATTGAAATCCTGCATTTATTAAATATGGCGATTGCCCCTGGAGTGGGCGATTTTTCAGAGGTAATTTATTTCCATTTATATCCAAATTTCCTAAATCAACTTTTGATGTTATTATTGAAACATTACCATTAAAATATAGGTTTTCTAACCAGCTAAATTTGTTACTATTACCTGATAAAAAAGACAAACTTTTTCTAAACTCAGCTTCTATACCAAATAAATTAGCTTCTGCTGCATTTAAAAATTCATATTGCCTACGAGTAGCCACACTTGCACTATTTAGTCTAAGTTCTATAGGATCTGAGAAGTTTTTATAAAAGGCTCCAAATGATAATACTTCACCCGCTTTTGGGTAATATTCGTACCTAATGTCTGCATTAATGATACTACTTCTTTTCAATGTATCATTCCCAGCTGTGGAAGCAATTTGTTCAAAATCAAAAAATGTAAAATTTGCTATTTCCCTAAATTCTGGTCTAGCTAGAGTTCTTGATGCAGCTAGTCTTACATTTGTTTTGCTGTTTGGGCTATAAGTGAAATTAACGGATGGTAAAAAATCCATCTTTTTTCTATCCACAATTTGAGCCTTTTCTGTACCTTGTTTATTAGACTTTAAAAACTGTTCAAAATATTCAACTCTTGCTCCCCAAACTAGTCTAAATTTTTCACTTAATTTATTGTCTAACATTACATACCCAGCACTCAAGGCAGATGCACCAAAATATCTGTCTTGTGGGTTTTGTAAATCGGTACTTAATTTAAAACCTCCATTTCTAAAATTAGCAGCCTTAAATATTTCATTATATGGAAGTGTATTGAGTGAAAGATCTGTTGGTTCTGAAAAACCAAATATAAATGCTTTAAAATCTCTTAACCTTATAGTAGCTGCTCCCCCAACTTTCAGCAGTTGTTTTTGAGAACCTATATTAAAAGGCAAGCTCAATGAAGCATTGTATCCAAAAGCTTTATCATTTAGCTCACTAAAAAAGCGATTTGTGTTATTGCCCCTCAAATTGATACGATATGGTTCATTTATTCCTAACGATTTTCCATAAGTTTGAACCCTCAAATCTGGTTGAGATTTGTTGTTTAATGAAAAGTTAAGATTCCAGTTAAATTTTATTTTTTTGAAAGGCAATTCATGTGTTCCCTCTAGTTGTGTAGAATATAAACTTCGTTGATTAAGTACTGATGAACGTAAAGAGATATCCTGTATATTTTCTGTGTTAGGCCCTGTTCGTTGGTAATAATTATCCTCTAACAGTTGATTAAAAAGATTTTTAAATGCTATTTTACTTTTTTTGTATGTCCAAGCAAAATTTACTATTCCACCTGCATTAATACTATATTTATTTTGTATATCCTGATAATCAAAAAATGCTTGCCCATTAACACCTTTCTCAAAAAGTGATTTACTTGCATCAAATATTAATTTCGAACTTCTGTATGATAACCCTATAATTGTACCAAATGCAGCACCGTTTTTAAACCGTTGTACATTAGCAAAAGTTAGATTATATTGCTGTATTGGACCTGCCTTACTAGTTACTTCGTTGTACGCATTATCATTGAATGATTTTGCAATATTCGATTTTTCATTTTCACTCAGTTTTGCAAAATCCAAATATTTTCTTGGGTATACAGATGATAAATTTCTACTACTTACTCCAAATATTTCATTGCTCCCTCTTTCATTGCTTACAAAATCATTACCTATAGATTGTGTATTAAAACCCATGCTAACACCCAAAATTATCTCATTTTTAGAAGGAATATCTTTTGTTTGTATTTGTACAAGCCCGCCTGCAAACTCACCAGTAATATCAGGCGTAGCGGTTTTATTAATAATGATGTTATCAATAAGCGTAGATGGAATAACATCAAACGAAAATGCTTTTTTATCTGGCTCACTACTTGGTAATGCTGCGCCATTTATAAATGCTGCATTGTATCTATCACTTAATCCACGAACTATTACAAATTTATTATCTTGTATAGAAGTACCACTAACCCTACGCAAAACCTCACCAGTGTTTTTATCTGGTGTGCGCTTAATAAAATCTGCCGCTAAACCACTAGATAAAGCAGTGTTGTTTTTTTGAAACGTTAACAAAGAGGCTGCGGTTTCTCTACGAGAAGTGCTTCTTGATCTAACTACTACGCCAGTTTCAGTGGTTGTTTTTACTGTAAATGATAAATCTTGTGTAGTTACCAAACCATTCTTTATTTCTACATCGCCTACCTCTTGTGTAACACCGTTATAACTAAACAATAAAGAAACTTTACTTTCTCCATCTATATCTATTATATATCTTCCATCAATATCTGTAGATACGCCTTTTTTTGTATTCTTATTTATTACAGATACACCTGCTAGCGCTTGCCCAGTTTTCGAATCGGTAACCTTTCCCTCTATTTTCCCTTTTTGGGCAACAGCAACAATGGAACTCAACACAATAATAAACGACAGTAATAATGATCTCATTTCTT
>JAYSWO010000502.1:0-2908 GCA_043717975.1 Ferruginibacter sp.
TCATCGTCAAGACAACCCAAGGGTCAGGGCAAATTTTAAAAGATTAGGTAAAAAGACATACTGTTTACAAAGTATGCACTATAAGCCTTAATTAAAAAGTAAGCAATACTAATTATAATGGATGGATGGGGCTTAGGCAAAGTAAAAAGTAGCGATGCTATACAAAATGCTAATGTGCCATTTATAAGTTCTTTATACAACAAATACCCTAACAGCACTTTAGCAACTTGTGGCGAAGTAGTGGGCTTGCCCGATGGGCAAATGGGCAATAGCGAAGTAGGACATTTAAACCTTGGTGCTGGTAGAATTGTGTATCAAGATTTACAACGAATAAACGTAGCCATAAGAGATAAAAGTTTTGAAACCAACGAAGCTTTGTTAAATAGTTTAACATATGCACAACAGAATAATTGCACTTTACATTTGATGGGACTGGTGAGCAATGGTGGCGTACACTCACACATAAACCATATAAAAGCAATTACATGTTTGTGTGCTGCAAAAAATTTTCACAATGTACTCATACATGCATTTACAGATGGACGTGATACCGACCCAAAAAGTGGCTACGAATTTTTAAAAGATTTACAAACTCATTTGCAAAAAACTACTGGTAAAATAGCAACCATAACTGGTCGTTATTATGCCATGGATAGAGATAAGCGTTGGGAGCGTGTAAAAATTGCGTACGATTGTTTGGTAAATGGAGTAGGAGAAAAAACGGATAACATTTTAGAATCTATTCATGCTTCTTATGCAAAAAATGTAACCGACGAATTTATAATGCCGCTTATAAATAGTAATGCTGGCGATACAAAAATAAAAGAAGGCGATGCAGTGCTTTGTTTTAATTTTAGAACAGATAGATGCAGAGAAATTACTCAAGTGCTTACACAAAATGATATGCCTGAGCATGGCATGAAAAAATTAAACTTACATTATACTACTATCACAAATTACGATAACACTTACAAAAATGTTTTTGTAATGTATGATAAAGATAATTTGGATAACACCATTGGGCAAGTAATTGCTGCCGCTGGCAAAACACAATTGCGCATTGCCGAAACAGAAAAATATCCGCATGTAAGTTTCTTTTTTAGTGGTGGCAGAGAAGTGCCTTTTGAAAAAGAAGAACGCATAATGGTATCATCGCCAAAAGTAGCTACTTACGATTTACAACCAGAAATGAGTGCCTATGAAGTAGCCGATAAAACAATAGCTGCTATAGAAAAAAATGCACCCGATTTTATTTGCCTAAACTTTGCCAATGCAGATATGGTGGGGCATACAGGTGTATGGAAAGCAGTAATAAAAGCTGTGGAAACGGTAGATGAATGTGTGAAAAATGTAGTAACAAAAGCACTTGAAAAAGATTATGCTATTTTCTTACTTGCCGACCATGGCAATGCAGATTATGAAATAAATGAAGATGGTACACCAAACACTGCACACACACTAAACCCAGTTCCGTTTTTTGTAATAGACAAAAATTGGAAAGACAAAGTGAAAAATGGTAAGCTTGGAGATATTGCACCAACCATTTTAAAAATGATGGGCTTGGAAATTCCGAGTGTGATGAAGGGGGATGTGTTGATTTAAATAATTAAAATAATTACAAGAAATGTTGCAAGAAAAATTTCAAATAAAATTGGGGCAACGAATCGCAAAGCTAAGATTAGAGAGAAAGTATTCACAGGTGGAGTTTGCTGTAATGCTAGGAAAGGAAAAGCAGAATTATAATAAAATTGAAAAAGGAAGAGTAAATCCTACTAGCTGGACACTTTACAAAATTTCGGAATTATTAGGGGTGTCGATAAAAGATTTATTTGATTTTTAATTATTACGGTTTTTTATTAAGTAACATTTCTAAAATTTGTTTTTCTTTTTTGGGAGCAGCATTTTTTCATCTTTTATCGAAGCGAGAAATACGAACGTAAAACGCAGTTTTTTTTACAAAGCATAAAAAAACAAAATCCTTGAATTTATAAAATCTTACCTCTTAAATCTAACATCTTAAATCTTATCTCTACCTTTGCCCCATGACTAATGTAAGAGTACGTTTTGCGCCAAGCCCCACAGGCGGTTTGCATTTAGGCGGTGTAAGAACCGTATTATTTAATTATTTATTTGCCAAAAAATATGGCGGAAAATTTATTGTACGTGTAGAAGATACCGACCAAAGCCGTTTTGTACAAGGTGCGGAAGAATATATTTTTGAATGCCTTGCATGGTGCGGCATACAAGCTGATGAGAGTGTAATACATGGTGGTCCTTATGCGCCATATCGCCAGAGCGAACGTAAAGAAACCTACAAACAATATGCAGAAAAATTAATAGCCAATGGCCATGCGTATTATGCTTTTGATACACCCGAAGAAATAGAAGCCATGCGTGAAAAACGCAAAGCAGATGGTAGCGGAAGTTTGCAATATGATGCAGGTATTCGCTTGCATATGAACAATTCTTTGCGTTTATTGCCAGAAGAAACCAAGGCGTTGATAGATGCAGGAACGCCATATGTGGTGCGCATAAAAGTGCCAGAAAATGAGAGCGTGCATTTTACAGATATGATACGAGGCGAATTGCATTTTGAAAACGCCAATGTGGATGATAAAGTTTTATTGAAAGCAGATGGAATGCCTACATATCATTTAGCTGTGGTGGTAGATGATTACCTCATGAAAATTACACATGCATTTCGTGGTGAAGAATGGCTGCCAAGTGCACCAGTACATATTTTGCTTTGGAAATATTTATTCGGCTTAGATGAAATGCCGCAGTGGGCGCATCTTCCGCTTATTTTAAAACCAGATGGTAATGGAAAATTAAGTAAGCGTGATGGTGATAGGCTTGGTTTTCCAGTATATGCCATGGATTGGACGGACCAAAAAACAAATGAAGTAAC
>JAYSWO010000503.1:0-2897 GCA_043717975.1 Ferruginibacter sp.
TTCTCCATCAATTCTTCTATCAATTCTTCTTGTGCCTTCATTTTACCATAACGTATCTCTGCTACTTTTCCATAATCTCCATTACGCTCTGCTTGCTCTGCTTGCACTTTCAAGTCTTCAATAGCTGCTTTGCCATTTTGTATTTGCTCTACCAATTCTTTTTCTTCTTGCCATTTGGCTTTATACGTATCTCTATCCACAGAAAGATTAGCAATTTCTGTATTTAAGAATTTTAATTTGTCTTCATCTTTTTCTCTCTTTATTGCTTCTCTTTCTATTTCCAGTTGTCTAATTTGCCTTTCCAATTTATCCAATTCTTCGGGCATAGAATTCATTTCAATCCTAAGCTTGGCGGCACTTTCATCCATTAAGTCTATTGCTTTATCGGGTAAAAATCTGTCCGTCATATATCTGTTGCTCAATTCTACCGCAGCTATAATGGCTTCATCTTTTATGCGAATATGATGATAGGTTTCGTAGCGCTCTTTCAATCCACGAAGTATGGAAATGGCATCTTCCACGCTCGGCTCATTTATCATTACTTTTTGAAAACGCCTTTCGAGGGCCTTATCTTTTTCAAAATATTTTTGATACTCGTTTAAAGTAGTGGCACCCACTGCCCTTAACTCACCACGAGCCAATGCAGGTTTTAAAATATTAGCAGCGTCCATAGCACCATCTCCACCACCTGCACCCACTAATGTATGTATTTCATCTATAAACAAAATAATTTCTCCATCTGCAGATATTACTTCTTTCACTACCGACTTTAAACGCTCTTCAAACTCACCTTTGTATTTTGCACCGGCTATCAATTGCCCCATATCCAATGCAAAAATTATTTTTGTTCTAATATTCTCAGGTACATCTCCATTTACAATACGCATGGCCAAACCTTCTGCTATAGCGGTTTTACCCACACCAGGCTCGCCTACTAGTATTGGATTGTTTTTTGTTCGCCTACTTAAAATATGTAGTGTTCTTCGTATCTCTTCATCTCTACCTATTACAGGATCTAACTTGCCTGCACGAGCCATTTCGTTTAAATTTTTTGCATATTTATTCAATGCATTAAACTGTGCTTCTTCTGTTTGAGAATTTACATTGCCGCCCTTTCGCAATTCTTTTATAGATGCCACCAATCCCTTTTCAGTAAGACCAGCATCTTTTAATAATTTAGAAGCTGCATCATTGCCTTGCAAAATGGCCAACAACAAATGCTCTGGCGTTATAAACTCATCGCCAAAAGTTTGTAGTACTGCATTGGCACGTAGCAACACATTGTTTGCTTCTCTGCCCATGGTTTGTGCAGGCTCGCCGCTTACAGTTGGTAGTTTTTTTATAAGCTCTTCCAGCTTACTTGTAACCAAATTTACGGTTACATTATTTTTCTTTAGCAAATAGTCAACAGACGAATCTTCTGTATCAATCAACGATTTTAGAAGATGCTCTGTTTCTATATTTGGGTTTTTGTTTGTAAAAGCAATTTGCTGCGCTTGCTGCAGTGCTTCCGAAGCTTTTATGGTATAGTTGTTTGTACTCATGTTATATGTGTGTGTGTACTCTGTATGTGTAGCAGAGCTGCGCTCTTCTTCACATATCCACGGGTTTCACCCGTGGTTACTCAAAGTGAACCCCGTTGGGGTTCGTTGTTATAAATTACTTTTCTTTATTTTTTCTTTGGGGCTGTGAAGATTGGTTTTTCAATCAACATGAGTTCGGGCTATACGTTGCTCCCTACACTTTGTGTAGGGATCCACTTCTATCCCGCAGCCATTCATCTTCAAATCATTTTTCAACTTTTATCCAAACAATTTGTAGAATGTACAGTTATTATAGCAAATTCATATCCAATAAAAAATTAAAAGTAATTATGGCATAAAGTACTGTATTCATCTGCCGTCTTTGCCGATTGGTATTGCTTTTCCTGCTATTGTAGCATAAAATATTTATGCTTTGTTCAATAATACTTGCTCAACCTTTTCAACAACCATTTGAGGTGTTATATCTTGCATACAACCTGCATCACCATGCACAGGGCATGACTTATTACCAAATACAGATGAAGGTCTGCAAGGCAAATCTATTTGAAGTATATTTTCTTCGGCCTGCCCCCAACCATAAAAACCAAGCCAAGGGTGTGTGCCGCCCCAAATAGAAACCACAGGCACGCCATATAAAGAAGCCAAATGCATGTTGGCAGAATCCATACTGAGCATTACATCCAATTGTGAAATTACATTGAGCTCATCTGCAAAAGATAATCTGCCAGCCATAGAAAAAATATTGGGTTGGCTCAAAAACATATTCTTCATTTGAGCAATTTCAGTTGCAGTACCAAATAATAATATTTCATTTTCATTATGGCTAAGTAATGTTTTTATTACCTCCCCCATTTTATGCAGCGGGTACATTTTTGCAGTATGCTTAGCAAACGGAGCAATGCCAATTATTTTTTCATTCCCTGTTTTTACAAATGGCAACAACGATGTATTAGGTTGTACATACGTAATACCAATTTCTTTCATTAATTGTATTTGCAAACCAAGTTTTAAAAACACATCTGCATATCTTTGAAAACCCGTTTTTAAAGGATACAATTTTTTATGTATTGCTTTTGTAAGTTGCTTTTTTTCTTTGCGGCCTTTACTAATAACTGCAGTGTTTTTCTTTGATAAAAAAGACCTAAGCAATTTTGTACGAATTACATTATGAAGGTCGGCAATGGCATCAAACTCTATGTCTTTTTTTATTTTTTTACTAAGCGTATAAATACCAGCAATTCCTTTATAATTTTTTACATCTATTCCATAAAAATCAAGTCTTTCTATACCATTAAAAAATGGTTCAACAAATGGCGTAGATACAAAAGTAATTTTCAGTGTAGGGTGTTGAGC
>JAYSWO010000504.1:0-19086 GCA_043717975.1 Ferruginibacter sp.
TTACAAATACCAGCGGTAACAATTCTAACCTTTGTTCGTTTATAAAAACTACCAATCATTTTTTAAATATTGATAATTGTATTTTTGATTTTGCCAATGTGGCTACTGGTAATGTGTATGGCGTTATTAGTACAAATGCAACAAACGTTACCAATAGTACTTTTTACAATAGCCTAATTACAAATAGGCTTCAAGGATATGGCTTTAGTGGTACGGTTTCAAATTTTACAAATAATATTGTAAAAAACACTTTTGTTAGCTTAGGGAATTTAGTAAATGTGAATAATAATAATTTTGAAAAAGCTGTTATAAGTGTGTCTAACAGTAACACTGTGCTAAGTTCATTTTCAGATAATATTTTTACCAATGCTACATTATCTGTGGGATATATTTATGGCTCGCTTCCTTTTACCATACAACGAAATAAAATAACAATAACCAGTAATACTTATGATGGAACAGCTTACTCCATTACTGATGCGGTAGATTTTGCTTCTAATGGAGCATCTACTGGGGTAGTGAGATTTATAAATAATTTTATTACTTTAAATAATAATAATTTTTACCAATTTAATCCCCACTACGGTATCAAGCATCAAGGGACTACACACCAAGTACAAATATTACATAACTCAGTAAATATTTTAAGTACACAACCAATTGTAAAGCCAATAACCGCAAATTTTAACGCAACCGTAACCAATAATATTTTTTGGAGCAATAGCGGTAGTGTTGCAGCAGAGGGTTCAGTAACTTTTAACAGTAATAATTATTATGCAACCACAACCCCAGCTTATACAGTAACAGACGTTAATGCAAAAACAGAAAATGTGCAATTTGTAAGCAGCACAGATTTGCACCATAGTAGTGGCTGTTTAAAAGGAGTGCCTACAATTGCAGCTACAGATATAGACAACATAACAAGAAGTGCAACTGCCCCTGTTATTGGAGCTACTGAGGCATCACCTGTGGTTTTAGATGCAGGTATAAAAAGAATAATAACACCCATTACTCAATATGGCGCTGCACCAAGTAGTCAAACCATTTCTTTTAAATTGTTAAATAATGGCAGTACTCCTATTACAAGTGCCACCGCAAATTATTCTGTGAATGGGGCGGCAGCAATATCAGAAACCTTTACAGGGCTAAGCATTGCAGCATGCGATTCTGCTACTGTTTCTTTTACGGGCAATTTTGCTTTTGTTCAAAACAATAGTGTAGTTATTGTAAGCCTTACACAAATAAATGGCGTAGCAGACCCCAATGCGATAAATAATATTGCACAAAAATCAATAGATATTTTAGGTGCAATGAGCGGCGTATATACCGTCAACCCTGCTGCTGCCACAACTCCTTTTAATTTTCCGACAATTGGTTATGCTGATACGGCTATGATGACAAGAAGCATTGTAGGACCTGTTACCATCAGTATTTACAACGGTACCTACAATCAGGTAAACATGACTTTGAATACCGTACCGGGAGTGTCTTCTACCAATACCATAAAATTTACTTCATTCAGCAATGACAGTTTGCAGGTAAATATTACAAGTCCATTTATTGTAAAAAATGTGCCTTATGTTACTGTAGAAAAATTAAGATTTTCGGGTAGTAATGCTTATACATCACCATCGGTAATTCAAATTGGAGAAATTGCAAATAATTTTACCATAAAAAATTGCAACATCGCTGGTAGAGTGGATTATAATGCAGGAAGTAATATAAATATATTGAATAATTATATTGGAGGTGGGGTACAAGTTACAGGCTATACAGGTACTTTAATAAATGGCCTATTGATAAAAAACAATATTATTGCAAATGGTAGTGCCGATGGAAACAATTCTCCATTTTTATTGCAATGTTTTAATGTAGCCAAACCTATTTTAGATAGTAATACTTTTAGAGACTTTAATTATAACCACGTTTCAGGAGGGTTTCCTTATAAATCTACATTTTACTTTGTAGGCTGTGCAGATACATTAATTATAAAAAACAATAAATTTTTAAGAGCAAGCACCTCTCGATTAATTGGTGATTTTAATACCAATCCCACACCAACTTCTAAATTAGCAACTGTAGAAATGTATAATAATTTTATTACATCAGCAGGTCAATTTCGGATAGGTATTTCAGATTTAAGTGATGGAGTAGGTGTAACACAATCTATCCGTTTTTATTTTAATAACTACCACAATATTGCTGCTACAGGTGGTGGCTTTAGTTTTGGGGCTATTGGTACAAGTGGGGGCGCTACAGGCGTAACGCTTAATAAAAATAATAATTTCGTAGCAAAATATAATGGTATTGCCGCCGCACTTTCTGGTATTAATCCTTCTATTTCAGATCATAATAATTATTTTACAAATGGGCCTATACTGGTTTCTACAAGTGCAAGCTATGCTACACTAGCGGCTTACAAAACAGCAGGCAATGAACCCAATGCAATATCAGTAAATGCAAAATATATTGATTCGGTAAACCTGCATGTGCAGCATCCAAGCCTTTTAGGTGCTGGTACACCTGCACCTACAGTCAGTCCTCTTTTGTTTGATATTGATAACGATAACAGAAATGCACTTAACCCAGCCATTGGTGCCGATGAACCAATGCTATTAAGCAATGATGTAATTGCAACACAATTGATAGCTGCTAAAAAAGATTTTATTGCAACGGCTGCTCAACCCTTGTCAATAAAAATATTTAATAATGGGGCTGCATTGCTAAATCAGGTAAAAGTGCGCTGGAGTATTGATGGTACAGAACAATTACCTGCGTATAATTGGACAGGCAGCCTTGCGTATGATAGTAGCACAACCATCAATTTTGGCAACTATACTTTTCCAATGATGAAATATACCTCACTAAAAGTATGGACGGATTTGCCAAATGCAGCTCCAGATGAAGCGCCGATAAATGATACGCTTAGGATAGATAGTATAATGCCATTTGCACGTGGACAATTTACAATAGGTGGTGTAAGCCCAAGCCTACCAAGCTTTACAAAGGCAGGCGAATTTCTAAATTATGGGGGCGTTGATAGTGCTGTAAATATTTTAGTACGCAATGGTAAATATATTGAGCAGCCAATTATTAAATTTATTAAAGGTGCAAGTCTTACAAACCTTGTTACGTTTAAAGGAGAAAATAACAACGCTGTGTTGGATACATTGGCGTTTTCTGCAACTGGTACTGGGCCAAATCCAACAAATGTTATTACATTGGATAGTGCTGCATTTGTGCATTTCAAGCACATTGCTTTTCAATCTACCAACCCTGGTAATGGTTATGTTACTGAAATTCTATTACGCAATAAAGTAAGATTTATTAATGTGGATAGCTGCATATTTCATTCCGTTTCTAATGCATCTTCATCATACAATTATGCTCATATATGGCAGCAGGGTTTTCCAGCTGTTGCAATTGATAGTAATATTAATATCACCAACAGTAAATTCAGCGGCGGTGTAATAGGCATTAATTTTACATTGTATAATGGCGTAGTAAAGGGTAACCGCTTTGAAGCAATGGGCGCTGGCTCGCAAGCTATTGATGTGAATGTAGCTGCAAACAGCTATGCAATTATTGATAGTAATTTTGTACAAAACCCTATTATTTGTACCTTTCAAAGTGGTAATACTTGTTTCTTTTATGGCACTAATAGCATAGGGGGTATTAAACTTAATTATTTATCAGGAGCAAACGTAGATATAACCGTTTCCCGTAATAAAATTTATGCAAATGGTAGTGCAGCATTTTACTCGCAAACCAATGGCAGCGCTGCAAAACCTATAAAAATATACAATAACTTTTTTGGCGCAAAAGGGGCTTACGCAGTTTATGCAGGTGGCCCATATCATGATTTTTATAACAATACCATTGCTGACAGTGCAGATAATAGCAACAACAGTTTAATAAGTATTGCCAGCAATAACATCAATTTTAAAAATAATATTGCTGTAAAAAGAGTTACAAATCCTGATTTAAATTACAGATTGCTTGATTTTAGCAGTAGCTTTTTAGTTACAACTTTTGCCAGCAGTAACAATGCTTATTTTATTGCAGATACCAGCAAAACAGTTTACAATGGCACAACCAATTTATCATTATCTGCATGGAAAGCTTTGGGCAAAGATGCCAACAGTAAAAAAATAATACCAGCGTTTGTTAGTTATTTTTCAGACTTACATATTGATAAAAACAAAGCTGGTGCAGTAGATGTATTTAAGGCAGCTACACCGCTTGCATTTATACCAAAAGATATTGATGATAGCACTAGAAACCCCATCACACCTAGTATTGGAGCAGATGAGTTTAGCTTAAATGATGATGATGGCGGTGTAATAGCTATTACAAATTTGGCAGTACCTGTAAACAATGGCAATAATAATATCATTGCATCAATAAGAAATTATGGCAACAATAATATTACAGCGGCTACAATAAACTGGAGTGTAAATAATGTGGCCCAATCGCCATACGCATGGACTGGTAATATTGCCACAGGCGATAGTGCGGTGAACATAAATATTGGTAATTATAATTTTATAGGAATTAGTAAATATGATATAAAAGTATGGACAAGTATTGGTGGAGATACAAATCCGATAAATGATACGGCCTTTAAATCTGTTTACCCTGCTTTGTGTGGTAACTACACAATAAGTGGTACCACGCCTGACTTTGTAAGTTTTTCGGCAGCATCTAAATATGCATCTTTTGCAGGCGTAAGTTGCCCTGTGGTATTTAACATTAGAGACGGTATTTACAATGAATCGGATACAGTAAATTTTATACCAGGCACATCAGCTATCAATACAGTTACATTTCAAAGTGAAAGCTTGGATAGTAGTAAAGTGGCTTTCTTTCAAGCTGAATATAGCCTAACAGTACCTGTAAACGCAACCAATGTTTTAAGAATAAATAATGCTCCCTTTATAAAGTTTAAGGCACTCACATTTAAAAGAGTGCTTGATCCTGTATATCATTTTTATTTTGATGTAATTGTCGTTGCAGGAAATTCATCTGGATTATCTTTTAGCAATTGCGAAATAGCCACCACAGGGCCTGGCATTTTAATTAATGCAAATGGCATATCAGCATCATCAGGTTTTAATTTTAATAATTCAAGTTTTGTAAGTGGCTACAAAGCTATTAATATGCAAGGGCCTTTTCTGGTAGGCTCAGTTACAGATATTAATGTTAAAAATAACCAATTTAAAAAACCTGTTGGTCCTTCGTCACCATCAAGCGCCTATACAGTTGATTTAGGATTGTATGCCGGCGCAGTAAATATTGAGAATAATTATTTTGATAGTTGTACTGCCCGCAGTGCTGTTGGTGGTATTTCTATACAAAACTCACTTGGCAAATTGAGAATTTTAAACAATATTATTATCAAAAGAAAAGCCAATAATGGTATCAACCTTGTGTCAGTAAACCCTGGTTCTACCGCTGATAGTTCAATATTGGTTGCCAATAATTTTATTACGGTTGATAGTACAGTACAGGCATTTGGTATTAATGCTACGAATATGGGTAGAAATACAAAAATTGTTTATAATAATATTTTAAACAACAGTAGTAATATAAATTCTACCACAATAAATTTTTCTAATAATTATGGCATCGGTACTTTAAAAGATACCATTGCCAATAATAATTTGATGAGTGCAACTGCAGGTTATGGTGTAAGGTTTAGCCAAACAACTGCCGGCGATGTACAATTTAATAACAATAATATTTTTGCAGGCGGCACAGGTATACTATCAAGATACCAAAATACCAACTACACTACAATTGCAACACTACAAACAGCTGGTGGCACTTTTGTAAATAATGTTTCTAAAAATCCGTTATACATTAACTCAAATGATTTGCATGTATTGGAGCTTAGCTTACGAACAAATGGAACGCCGCTTAGTTATCTAACAAATGATATAGATAATGATGTACGTGGCTTAATAAATACAACCATTGGTGCAGATGAAATTGTAGTGAATAATCTAGACATGGGTGTATCTGCATTGGTAACTCCAGTAAAACCTTTTGCAGCGGGCAACCAAAATATTACAGTGGGTTTAAAAAATTATGGTGCTACCACTATTACCAATGCAACTGTAAATTGGAGCATCAATGGAATGGTACAAACACCTTTTAATTTTACAGGAAGTTTAGTATTTGGAACTACAGTGGATGCCATTATTGCCAATTATAATTTTGTTGTAGATAGCGCATACAACATTAAATTTTGGACGAGCAACCCTAATGGTTCAACAGATAATAATTTAATAAACGATAGTACAATTATTGCAGATTTTTATCCCGCCCTTAGCGGAACTTATACACTTGGCGGTACTACACCAAATTTTAAAGGCTTTAGCAGGAGTATGCGAAACCTAAAATATGGCGGTGTGCTTGGCAATGTAATTTTTAGTGCAAGAGAAGCTGTTTATTATGACAATTTAGTAGTGGATTCAATTCCTTTTCAAAATAATTTTACAGTAACATGGCAAGGTGAAACGGCGGACAGTACAAAAGCATATTTGTACCATAAACCAGTTGCAAATGATAATGTAAAAGCAGCAGTTGTTTTTAATAATGCAAAAAATATTATCATTAAAAATATTACTGTCGCTGCAAAAGGAAAAGTAGGTACAACATCATTGTATAGCGTAGCACAATTTCTTACAAAAAATAAAAATATACAATTGTTGGGTAATAGATTTATTGATAGTACCTACGATCCAGATCCACAAAACAGTAATAACTTAGGCATTCCGATCATTTCTAATGTAGATAACAGCACTGGTAATAGTACAAATTACCCTGCATCAAGAGATACAGGTTTAATTATAAATGGTAACAGATTGGTACAGGTAAACAACAGTAATTTTACAACTGCTGTTGAATTAAGAGGTGGTTACACATTAGATTTTCAAAGTAATGTAGTAGTTTCTTTTTACCTAAATAATACTACATTCAGCAACAATATTTTCGACCTTAAAAAGGCCAATAAAAAAGGTTTTGAAAGTAAGTATAATGATACGTTGAAAACGATAGGTAATAAAATAATGGGTTCTGCATTTGTAGATGGAAAAGATTTTTTACTGTTTGATAAAAACGATGTATATCATGAAGGATACAGCAGTGTAGCCGTTACTGTAAATACAGGTGCAGGAAGGGTTGCAGGCAAACCTGCCATTGTAAGTAACAATATGATACAGACAAAAGTAGTAGGCTTTTTTAATGGCGATTATGTAAATAATGCAGGGTTGATTGTTACTGGAGATAGGTGTAATATTATACACAATACATTAATGGCAACAGATACAGGGTATGGTAGCAGTGGATATACCCAATCGGTATTATTTCAATTAAACGGAAGTAGAGATACCGTAAAAAATAATATTTTTTTTAATGCTAATGGAGGTTATTTATTGAGATATACAGGCGTTACAAATTTAATTAGCAACAATAATAATTATTTTTATACCAATCACTTTTCTATCAATGCCGCATCGCTTGCACAGCACAAAACAATTTACATACAAGATGCAAATTCAGTAGAAAATATTAATCCATACTTCCGTGGGCCAAAAGATTTACATGCAAGTAATATTTTATTAAAAGTTGCACCAGTAGTTTCTCCAACAAATACTTTTTATACAACTGATTTTGATGGACAAAGCAGAACTGGCACTGTAAGTTTTGGTGCGGATGAATTTACACAACCAGCAAATGATTTAGTAATTACAGAAATGCAACCGGCCAAAGTTTTTGCCGAAGGCATAAACGATATTAAAATAAGAGTGTACAATAATGGCTCAAATGCTATTACCAGTTTTATTACATCGGTGCAGTTAACTAATTATCCAGGCAATGTAAATTCAGGCAATTATACACCTGTAAACGCAGGCAATTTAAATTATACTTTTAATGGAAACATAGCTCCAGGCGCTTCGCAGTTAATTACTTTAGGGCAACTTAATATTCCGTTGTATCGCAATCAACTAAAAATAAATTGTACCAATACAAATGGCGTGGCTGATGAAGTACCGTATACAGATTCATTGCAAAACGATCAGTTTTACGCAGGGCTAAATGGTACTTACACATTCAACAATTCCTACCCTACCAGCACTCCGGGTGTAGCTATAAACAGCTTTGCAGATGTGAGCCTACAGTTAAAACTTGGAGGCGTGTATGGCCCATCAACCCTTAATTTATTACCCGGTTTGCATGTTGGCGAACTAAGATTGGACAGTGTAATAAACCGGGGATCCATAAGCCCTTTAGTAATAAAAAGTTTGGATAACGATAGCATAAACACAGGTATCAATAATGTAGCAAGCAGTTTTGCCAGTGCTATTACTATGTACAGGGCAAGCTATGTTACCATCAAAAAACTTAACTTAATAAACCCTGCCTACAATGCTGTGGTACTTGGGTATAACAGCCAACACATAGCAGTAGAAAACTGTAAAATAAAGGGCGGAGATGCGTTGAGAGCTATACCGGGCTCGCCTGTAACTGGCTATGGCATTTACGCAAGTGGCAACTGGCAAGGTATGGGTTACTATAATGACAGTAATTATTTGTTCAAAAATAATTACTTCGATGCAGGTGGGTCAGGCTTAAGTGTAAATGGAAATGGGCTTGGCAACGGAATGAAAAATGTAATCATTGACAGTAATATTTTCATAAATACCAAGGGAGATGCAATTAATACAATTCTTGCAAAAAATGTTTTGGTAAGAGGCAATGTAATTGAAACAAACAGTACGGAACCCACATTCAGAGGGATTTTTGCAGGAAGTAGTTTGGGCAATACACGCATCGAAAAAAATAAAGTGTATGCAAAAAGTGATGCTGTAGGTATAAGTATGGATGATTATTACGGTGCTCCGTATTTGCTTACGGACAGTATAAAAATTACTAATAATTTTATATCCATAGGCGGTGCAAGTGTAGAAACAAGAGGCATATTTTTAGATTTAAAATACAAGCCAAGTAAAATATACCACAACAGTATTTATAATAGAAATACCAACGCACAAAGTATTGCCTATGAATTTCTAAACAGAAACACACTTGTAAAAACAGAAGTAATAAACAATATCTTCCACAATCTTTACAACGGCATACCGGTTTCCATTTTTAAAGATATTAATACCGGAAGCAATTACGAGCAGCATCACAACCAGTTATTTACTAACGGAGCGGTTTATGGCATCATAAAAAACTATATAGATTTTCAAACTGTAAATGCCAATACCTACCCAACCCTTGGAACCCTTGCTGCCACAGGTGTTGATTACAGCAGCGTAAGTGGTGATCCACTTTTTATAAGCGATAAAGATTTGCATGTAGACGGTAGTAATGTAAACAATGTAGGTGATTATACATACACACCTCAAGTGCCAACAGATATTGATTTTGAAGCAAGAAGTTTTTCTACACCAGATATTGGAGCAGATGAATTTACATTGCCAAATTATGGAATAGTACAATTAGAAAGTCCATTAAGTAGTTGCAGCCATACAGGCACAGAAACGGTAAAAGCTTGGGTGAAAAATTTTGGGCAAACGCCAAGAAGTAAAATACCAGTTGCTTATAGAATTAATGGAGGAGCAATTGTAAGAGACACTGCAAATATTTTATTAAATGCAGGTGATAGCTCTTTGTTCACTTTCGCACAAACAGCCAATTTAGCTGCACCAATAAATTATAATTTTGAATTATGGAGTGATTACCGTGGTGATAGTTTACGTAGCAATGATACATTGAGAATGCTTGTAGCTACAACACCAGCAAACAATGTGTTGCCTTACTACACTGGCTTTGAAGGCACCAATGCAGGTTGGTACACTGGTGGGCAGAATAGTAGTATTAAATGGGGCGTTATTTTTAGCGGCATTATAGATAGTGCTGCCAATGGTTTAAATGCTTGGAAATCTAATTTAACGGGTCCGCATAAAAACAATGAACTAAGTTATTTGTATAGCCCTTGTTTTGATATGAGTGCGGTAAGTGGTGATCCTGTTTTAAATTTTAATTTCTCCCATCAATTAGAAAATAATAATGATAAAGCTTGGGTAGAAATGAGTAGCGATGCTGGTGTAACTTGGACCAAGGTAGGAGCACAAGGTGAAGGATTAAAATGGTACAACAATGCTGGAAATTATTGGACAGGGCTAGATAATAGATGGCATAATGTAAAACACATTTTGCCAATAAGTGCATTAGCAAACAAAACACAAATAAGAGTACGCTTTGTTTTGCAAACAAACGGAACAGTAGTGCAAGATGGTATTGCAATAGATGACATTAGTATTTACACAGGCGCTAACCCTCCAGTAAGTATTGGTACATATACCAATAGAACTGCACTAAGTACTGGTAGCGGAACATTTATTCCTGTAAATGACCCATCTGGCAACAGGCTTTTAGAAATAAACGATGCTGGGCAAAACTTAGGGAATATTACGGTGGACGTGAACCAAACAATTGGTGGCGTGCCTACAACTTATAATGGGCAAAATTACCTTGGACGAAGTTTTGTAATACATGTGCAAAACCAACCAACCTCGCCAGTTACCGTAAGATTGTTTATTACCCAAGCAGAGGTAGATGCTTGGAAATTACTAGACCCATCTATTGATATTATGCGCAATATTTCTGTACAAAAATACAGCAGCAATGTGTTGGAAGATTTTGACATAGCCAATAACACAAGCGGAAATACTTTAAATATTTCGCCGGCACAATTAATAAAACTGCCATACCAAGATGGTTACATTATAGAATTTCAGGTAAATAGCTTTAGTGAGTTTTGGTTAACAAAAGGTATATCGCCTACTAGCTGTTTAGGTAGTGGAATAAATATGACCGCAGCAGCAAGTGGTGCTGTTTACCAATGGCAACTTAACACGGGCAGTGGGTATAATAATATTGCTGACAATGCAAATTATACAGGTACTAATTCTGCTATCCTTTTAATAAACAATGTAGCTACCAATATTTCGGGCTATAAATATCGCTGTGTGGTAGATGCTGTAAACGGCCCAGAGAATGTACTGAGATTTGTACTTAATTGGACGGGTGCAGTAAATACCGATTGGAACTTACCGGGTAATTGGAGTTGTAGCACAGTGCCAGATGAATATACAGATGTGATGATACCTACAGGTGCCACTAATTATCCTACAATAAATACAAACACATCTATAAGAAAAATAGTTTTACAAACTGGCACTGCTGTAAATGTAAATACCGGTGTTATTGTAGATATAAAAGGGAAGTGATTATAATGGTTGGGGGATTGTTATAATCAAATATAGGGCTGCCAATTGTGGCAGCCCTTATTTTTTTGACTGAGCCACAAAGGCACATAAGGAATGCAAACAAGCACATAGAATAGCTATCTAAATTTACTAAAAAATCTCTTTGCGAACTTTTCTATTTTTATTGCTTTGCGTGAAATCTACTACACAAACCACTTATGCGAATTCACTTTATTCACTGCCTCTACTTTGCTATGTATATGCAATTTGCCATAAATGTTTTCTATGTGTTTGCGAACCGTGCCATGGCTTATAAAAAGCTTATCGGCTATTTGTTGGTACGATAAGCCTTGCACCAATTGACGCAGTAAGTCAGTTTCTCTATCGCTTAAATCGTAATCTTTGGGTTGCATTTCTTTTGGGCTATTACTAGCCGTTCTTAAAAACGCTAATGTTTTGGAAGCTATATGTGGGCTCATAGGTGCGCCACCATGCAGCAAATCATCAATGGCTTGTAGTATTCTGCTTGTCTTACTGTCTTTTAATAAATAACCCGCTGCACCCGCTTTGATGGCTTCAAATATTTTTTCGTCTGTATCAAATACGGTAAGTATTAAAACTTTTATATCAGTTTCTGTTGTAATGATTGCCGTTGTTTCTATGCCATTCATTTCAGGCATTTCTATGTCCATCAATATTACATGGGGCAATATTTTTGAGGTAAGCAATTTTTCCAATGCATCTTTTCCGTTTATGGCAGTAAACAAAATATTTACTTCACCACTTACCATAAGGTTTTCTTGCAGCTGTTGGCGAAGCGTGGCATTGTCATCTACTATGGCAATGTTGATGGCTTTAGTTTCCATTTTTTTAAATTGATAATTGTACAATAATTGTAGTGCCTTTTTGCAAAGCAGAAGTGATGGTTATTTCTCCATCCAGCTCTTTTATCCTTGCGGCTAAATTTTTTAATCCATTACTTGTATAAATAGCGTTCGTATCAAAGCCTTTACCATCATCATTAATAGAAATTTTTAATGTATTTGTATTTGCTTCAATAAAGTAATTTGCTGTACTAGCTCTGGAATGTTTTATAATATTTTGTGTTACCTCTTGTATCATTCTAAACAAGTGTAAACTTTGCTCTGCCGATAAATCTTTCCAAAGTGTGCCATTACATTCCAAAGCCCAATTCATTTCATGTACATCCATTACTCGCTGCAAGAATGTGCGAACCCTTAAAGTAAACTCATCTAGTGTATGTTTATCTTCTTGCACCGCCCATATTGTTTCTCTCAGTACGTTCATTGATTCTCTTGTTTGGTCAGAAAGCTGTTGTATTTTTATCAATGCTTCTTCTATATGGTTGTTTATGAGTTTATTTTCTATGTTATCTGTTTGTGCTATCATGGTTACAAGGCTGCTGCCGAGGTGGTCATGGAGGTCTTTAGAAATACGCTCTCGCTCTTTACTTACACTCAATGCAAGCTGGTTAGCTTTGTCTTTTTTTAATTGTTTTATACGTTGAAAATAATTGAATAGAAAAAAACTACCTAACATAGAAGTTATGGCAACAAGAATAATAAACCAAGTTTGCAACCAATATGGTTTTTTTATTTCAAAATTTGCCAATTCAATTTCTTTGCTTTCGTATCCATCTATATTTTTTGTTTTTGCTAAAAGTGTATATTTACCTGGGCGTAATTTTTCAAAACTGATAATAGTAGAATCTTTTAATGTTAGAAATGTTTCATTAAAACCCGCTAACTTATATAATATACTAGGTTGTGAAAAAGGATTAGAAACGCTAGGTATAAAAGCAAACGAAATGGTATTAAAATTATAAGACAAGCAAAAATTTTCATGAATGTCTTTCCTTATATTATCAGCAATGGCATAAAGCAATGCAGGCGCTGTCACAGTTGTATCTCTTATAATACTACCCATATCCAACAAAGAAATTTCGCTGCTGGTGCCCGCTAGCAAAGTATTTGTAGGTTCATCAAACAATGCAACTTTTACATTTTCTTTTTCATTGTTTATGAGAGAATACGAACCCACTGCATATAATTTTTCATTAATATATTCGTGTATTGCTTTATTGGTTATTACCCAATATTTTCCTGTATTATCGTGAAATGAGTACAAACATTTATTACCTTTTGCTTCATAAGCAAGTGCAATATTTTTTACAACTTTATTGTTGGCATATATTGAAATGCCTTTAGCAGTACTTATCCATAAGCTGTCTCTAAATTCATGCACATCATACACTTCATTGCTTAGCAACCCATCTTTGGTGGTGATCGTTTTTTCACCTTTCATGTTATTATCAAAAAAATGAAATCCATCTTCATACGTTAAACCTACATAACCATTTTTGAGTTGTTGTAGCTTTTCTATTATGGTATATTTTGGTGTAGCATTAATTGCAATGGGTTTATTTGTTTTATCATACGCAATCACACCGCTACCATACGTACTGCTCAAATAATTTTTATCTTTTGCAAAAACAGTACTTACACCTGCGCCTACTTTTATGCTATTGACTTTTACTAATTGCTTATTACTTATCGTATACATGTTTATACCTGTAATGCTACCAATTGCTATTTCTCCATTTTGTGCAGCAATAGATTCTATAGTACTTTCATTTAGAGGAAAAGATTGTATGGCGTTTTTTTGCAACAAATCGATAACAAATAATTTATTTTCTGTACTTATGTATCCTATATTTTTATCAATAGCAATGGCGCTTGTTTGCTTTTCGTTGGTACTTATTTTTACATTTTTTTCAGGCAATAATTTTTGCAAGCCACCACCCAGTGTGCATACATAAATTTCTTTTTTTTTGGTAACCAAAATTTTATTTACAAGGTTGCTAGCAAGCCCATCGTTAGTAGTATAATGTTTGCTATTTCCATCTAAGTTAATTTGCCAAAAACCATCGTGTATGTTCCAACAAAAAAATTGATTGTCCATATTAATACTAAAGAAATATCCTTTTTGAGAAAAAATTCTTTTTGCAAAAATTTTATCTTTTCTATGGATATAAATTTCTCCTTCAAAAAAATATAAAGAGTCATTTTTATTGCTCCATATTAAATGTTTTTTTGTCCCAATTTTATTTTCAATTGTCCAATTCGCAGGATTTTTGTAATTTGTATGGTTTGCAAAGTGAGTAATTCTTTTATTTGTTACATCCACATCTGTATTCAAGCTGCAAGTATCACAACTAATAAATGGCATTTCATAAATCAAGGTATTTTTAAAATTTTCTTTAGCAGTATATTTGTTTACACTAAATTTTTTTTCAACAAAATCATTTTTTAAAACAAATAATTCACCTGCTTTATTTACATTGTGCCCATCTATACCTGTTCCTTTGGTTACATAAGTAAATTGCTTTTTTGCAATGCTATAATAGTAAATACCTTTCTGGGCAATGACTACCCATATTCCACCCCTGCCATCGCAGCTTAAAAAGTTTATATAATTACCCGGTAGCCCCATATCTGTATGTATTATTTGCCAAGTAAAACCATCATACTTTGCCAATCCCTTATCAGTACCTATCCATAAAAAGCCGTTTTCATCTTCGCTTGCATCAAAAATAAAATTGCTTGGCAAACCGTCTTTTACAGTAAGGGTTTGAAATACCGAAACGTGCTGGCAAATTGCTTTTTTCGGCAACGCCACTACGGATAAAATATATAATAAGATAACTCTAACCACTTACCATGTAAAATTGAGCATTATTAATTATTGAAATATACGCAGTTCGTCGTATTTAAAAAAGTTTTTGTGAATGCATCTTGCAGATATATTAACAAAAACCAAAAACAACATTATGAAAGTACTAAAAAGCTTAATCGCTGTTACCATTTTATCTATTACATTTTTATCTTGCAAAAAAAGTTCAGAAGATATTCCTACTCCCGCAGCAGCAACCACTGCTGGAACATTTACATGGAAAGAAAACGGCGTAGCTTATACCGCAGACTCTGCTCACTACACTTTATGTTGTTCACCTATAGTAACTACCATTTTTGCATATCACAAAACAGCAGCTGGCATTCGTAGATTTTTCGAAATAAACATCAACGGCACTACTAATGGCTCTTTTACAATTCCTGCTTCGGGCTTTAATCCATGTGCATTATACTATGCATCTGGGGCAGCAGGTGCTGGTTTTGGGCAAGCTAATGCAGGAGGTGTTATTGCCATTACCAATTATGATAATGCTAACAATAAAATATCGGGCACTTTTTCAGCTGTGCAAGGGCCACATACAATAACAGAAGGGGTGTTTACGGGTTTGCCAAAGAAATAAAATACCCTATGAAGGGTATATGCAAAAATTGACATGCTTCTATCTTGCATTAAAATAAAATTTATAATCATTTCAAATAAAAAAATATGAAAAAAATAATAACCATCATCTGCTTATCAATAGCATTATTAAATTTTGACACAGTACAAGCACAAAAAAAAATAACTAAACCAAAAGTGGTAACCAAAGAAGCTGTTAAAATATTAAATACTGGCAAACGCTCAGTAGTAATAATGGCAAATTTTTTAACGCCCGCTATTACAAAATCAATACTAAGCCAAATTACAGCCAAGCAATTTCAAGATTTTAAGATGTATTGTAATGAAGAAGACTATCCAGCTTGTATAAAATGGAAAATGGAATACAACCCTGCAAAGCCAGAGGAAGATGCAAGTGAAGTAACATTAAAAAGTTTAAAGCTGTATCGAATAGCCAAATTTAAAAATATTCAAAATGGTAAAAACTTTGGCGAACGCTCTATTTTAGTAGCACCTGCTAAAGAAAATAAAAATGTGGGTGGAGATTGTAGTTATGATAAAGATTTTTATATAATAATACCTAGTGAAGATATTGAGTTAATAAAATAAAAAAAATGAAAATTGATTTCTATTAGATAAGATTAAATAAAAAATTATGATTAAAAAGATTTTTTTTGTTGCCATTTTAATTTTTGTATGCATAAATATTTTTGCACAGCAAACAAGAGTAACCTTCGGCTTTTCGTATAAAGAAAAAGTAAAAGAAGATAAATATATAACTGTATTAGAAGTAATGCCTGGCGGCGAAGCGGAAAAAGCAGGAATGAAAAGCGGCAATGAAATTTTAAGTATCAATGGAAATTTGTTAGAAAGTAAAACCAACGAAGAAGTAACAGAAATGATTGTTAAAGCAAAAGCAGCTAATAAAATGAGGGTAGGTATTACAGGATTGGCTAAGAATATTTCTTTAAGCCCATCTACGCTATCGCAATATAGATATATACAAGAGCCTGATAAAAATGGCTTTGCTAAAGCACTTGAGTGCTTTGACCTTTATATTTACGAAGGAGAAATTGCCAACGGAACTTATAATGGCAAAGGAAAGCGTTATTTTATTGGAAAGAGTAAAAGCTATAAAGCTGAAATGATTATTCAACAAATAGGCACTTTTAAAGACGGAAAGTTTGTAAGTGGCTCTACCTGTTATTTCAATGGAGATACATTTACCGGTACGGTTAAGAATGGTTATTTAAGAAATGGGGTAGGAACCTATACCGCTAATGGGTATGAATATTTTGGAAAGTTTAATGATGCAGGATATTGGGATGGTACAATTCAAGTTCGATCTCCGGATGGTACAATAACTATGAGGGAATTTAAAGATGGTAGAGAGGTTAAAAATAAAACGGAAGTGATTGCAAAAGCATTTATACCTGAACCAAAAATTGATGTAAAGAGCTATAATAAAAAACTATTTAGGGAGCAACTTACCAAAATACTAAACAACCAAGGTAACCAATTTGAAGATATAAAAGGAGCATTTTTAAAAGATGACGTAGGTGTAAGGCACAGGAGTACGGTTAACCTTGAGGGCTTTGATAGTGCACAAATAATTGATTTTGCTGATGTGTCATATCTCCATAGATACGAAGCAAAATCTTTTTCTATTACTGGCAAAACCAATGCACTTGCATTTTTTAATGTTTTGGACAAAGAAATACAAGCATTGGTAAAAAAGCAAAATATTGAGCGAATTATAGTGAATGATATGGATGTGAGTAAGCAAATAAATTTTATTTTTAAAAGTGGAACAATTTATAATGCTAGAGAAATAAAATTTTTACGATTAGATATTAACTCTTATAACGAAAGTAAGAACCCCGAAGAAATAAGTTTTACTATAACAATAAGAATAGATAAACCTTCAAAAAAATATACCCGATGAAAAAAATAATATTACTTTTTACAACACTGCAATTTTGCTGTATTATATTAGTTGCACAAAAGCTAATACCTTTTCAATATCAAAGCCAGAGTAAATGGGACTATAGTGCAAAATGGGGTTTTATGGATGAAAATAGAAAAATAATTAAAGAACCAGTTAGCTACAACATTTCTCAGCAAGTAATAAATGCCCCGTATTTTTATAACGGCTATAAAATTATAGAAACTAAGAGCTGGAAAGCAGTATGGGATAGTATAGAAACTATTGGAATAAAAGAAATAAAAGGTAACATAGTAGCATTTAAAAACCCATTGAGAGGGACTTACCAAAGTTATAATTTTAAAAACATTGCTACCAAAAAATTAATTGCTGACGAAGGTGAGTTTTATCCTGTAATAAATTATGTGATATATGAAGATGCAATACAAGGCTCTTATGGAAATAAAAAAGGCTTAAAAGATGAAAATGGAAAAATAATCATACCAGCTAAATATGATAAAATTGAAAATAATGGGTACAATTTCTTTTTAGCAAAAAATGGTGAAGGGTATTTTATATTTAGCAAAGCTGGCAAACTTATAAATCTATTACCTTATGCTGACATTAAAAACAATATGAATGGTAACCCTGAAAAAGTACTCACAATGGCGGCGAAAAAACTAAAGGGAGGTAATGCTACTCATGAATTTATTTTACTTACACCTAATGGTAAAGAACTGCCTCAACGATTTTATAATAAAACAGGAAATAATCCATTCCCGTTTGATAAATATGGGTACAGGCAAACCGCTAAACGAAATTTTTATAGTGATGGAGATTTTTATACCAACGAATTATGTACCCCTGAAAGTAAAGTAAGCTTAGGAACAATTTTAAATGAAAAAGGTGAAATGATTTTAAATAATAGTGGCTATACCAATCCTAAATTACTAACAGAATCTTTAATACAAGCTGATTATACAGATAACAAAAGATATTTACTTAATGCCAAGGGTGAAAGAGCAGCAGATTTTACCATTTTGCAAACCGATGATATTATAATACTATCTGGTAATAATTTTTTAGTTCATAGAAAAGATAATAATTATAAAATTAATAGGTTAACATTTTATGATTACGACAGCAAATTGGGGAAGGTTAAAACAGAAAAAAAAGTAGTGGAATTGGGAGATAGCCTAGAAATTGAAAGCGTAGGTAGTGTATATGGTAAATATTATTTAGTAAAAGTCACAGACTTTAAAAAACAACAATATGCTTGTTATGTATATGATAATACTACAAAATTAGTTCTTAAAAGCGAAGATGGTTTATTTATGAACCAAAAAGATTGTTTGGTTAAATATACTTTAAATAGTAAAAAAGAGGAAATGTATATTGGGTATTATGACGAAAATTTAAAACCATATTCAATAATAAAAGAGTAAAATAAAATATGAATGCCTAGTTTAAAATTTAGTATATGAAAATCATAGCTTCTCTTCTTGTTTTTATTAATTAGTAATTCAAGTGCCAAGGTGCAGTAGCATTGAATTTTTGATGCTAAAA
>JAYSWO010000505.1:0-7201 GCA_043717975.1 Ferruginibacter sp.
CTAATGCCAATAAGAACAATTGTAATAAAAATACTTTTGATACCGCTATCAATAAAATTTATATAGATTTTCATCTTACATATTTTAACTGTGAAAGAATTTTCACAAGCTATGTAAGGTAGTTTTATATCATTTTGCTTCTATTACACAATAAAAAGAAAGCTTTACATCATTCACTGATTTGAAAGCGTTGTGCAAATTATATTTTACACATACCATTATGATTGAGGGATTTTATACTTTTAAAATTAATTTATAAACTATATAAAAGTTGCTACCTGCAACATTTTTTTACAAATATTTTTTTATAAATCCATTTTAATATTTTCATTTTTAAAATTTTATTTTAAATACACCCACTGTACCTAATACAGAATTAAAATTATGCGTTATTTCTACTTGTCCAAATCCTGCACTTTTTAATAATTCAGGAAGTCTTCCCTTTACATTTGCAGTAGTAGTTTTATAACCATCTAACAGTTGTACCAAATGAAAACATAGTCGCATTAATACATTCGTTGGTTTACTCCAATCTGCAATATGTACTTCACCGTTAGACTTTAATACTCTTTTAAATTCTTTAAAGGCTTCCACTTTTTGTTCATCTGTTAAATGATGTATTACCAAACTTGAAATAACTCTATCAATACTTCCATTAGCCAAGGGCAAAACACCACCATCGTATTTTATAAGTTCAATGGGTAAATCATCTTTATCAATTTTTTGCTTTGCTATCTTTAATATTTTACTATCAATATCTATGCCTTGGTATGCAGCTTGTTTATTGTTATTAAATGCCAAAATAGAAAGTGTAGCCGTACCAATACCAAAATCTAAAACGTTGTAATTATTTTGTATTGCAGCATTGCTAATCAAAACCATTTTAAACTTTTTCTCTGGCATAAATGTGCTTATCAACCAATCGTATATATTGGTAAGCCAATGATATTTTAATGCCGGTGTGTAACTTTTGTTTTCCATAAAGCTATTCTATTTCTTAAATTAACAATAGTCGTTTTCATTCCTTTTTTCTCCCCTAATGCCACAGCTTTTTCTGCTGCTATTATAGCTTTATCAAATTGCTTTGTATCAGCGTATATTTTTTGCAATAAATTAGGGTAATAAAAATTTGTTGTATCTAACAAAATAGCTTTTTCTAACCAAGTGGCTGCTACTGCTAAATCTCTTTCGGTGCTATAGTAATAATTAGCACTTTGGTAAAGTGATTCTGCATCTGTATTATTTTTATCTATTGCGTTTTCTTTTATCATACCCATAAATCTTTCATCATCCATACTGCTCATAGGGATTAGTACTTCGATGTTTTCCCAAAGTATTTGTAAGTCTGCGCCGTATCGCTTACTAAAATTCACCATATTGATAGAAAATGTATTCACATTATTATTTGTACTTTTTGATGGCACTTTAAAACGAGCAACATCCAACTCCGTTTTATACCCTGAAGTACCGTGCAATGTGGTGTCGGTATTTATTATAATTGTCCAATTAGTGGTGCTAGGTATTGTAAATAAAGAATACTTGCCTTTTTTTAATTTAATACCCCCTATGTAAATATCATCAGAAATTTTTATAGATGTTGCATCACTTGCGCCTGTTCTCCAAATACTATCATAAGGTACTAACTCTCCAAATATTTTTCTACCTCTTGCTAATGGTCTTGCATATTTAATGGTAATATCTGTATTGCCAAGCATTTGTTTTATGGATGCTTCGGGGCTTGGTGAAGGTGTTTTAATTTCAATTTTTTGTTGGGCAAATGCTGCTGTAGTTAGCAACTCAATTGCTATTATTAATATTAATTTCATTTGTTTTTATTTAAAACGCTAAAAAAAGTATATTCAAATTTTACCATAAAACCATTGGGTGCGGTACGAGTCATGGTGCTGTACAATTGTTTGCGATAAGCCAAATCTATTCTTGCTTGGCTATGAATAATAAATTGTAAAGAGGGTACTATATCCAAATTAGATTTTCCATTGGCATTTAATCGTTGCCCTAAAAACTCACACATTAAATTTATATTGGTTTGTTGTAAACTCGTATAATTTTTAGGGTACATAAGTTTACCGACAGACAAAGTATAGTTGGTAGCATTGTTGCTTTGTGTTGTAGGAAATTTATAGTTGGGCATATTGTTTAAAGCTTTTTCAAAACTAAGTGATGAACTTACAGCAACTTTGTTTACCAGCTTTGTAGCTATGATGCCTCCTTCATACCCCGTGTTATGCCCCATCGTTTCTATTTCATCCTGGTGAATATCTGCTCTATTCTTACTATACCTGCCATACAAGGCCATCCTAAAATGTTTGTGCATTTCATCGCTGCTATAAAAACGATATTTTGCATACATACTACCTCCTTCGGTTTTCAATCCTCCTGTACTTCTATTGCTGTGAAAACTTTGCAGATGTATCATCCACTTTGCAGTAATGCCCCACATAATTTCGGGCATAATATGATAGTTTAATGTACCATCTTTTTCATACATAAAGCTATTCAATGTTCTTACACCTATTGCACCCGCAGGCATGTTACTCGCAGGCTCTGTCATCACAAAAAGCTCTTGTGCTTTAGTTTCCACAGCAACAAATAAAAATAAAAAAACAATTATTCTTTTCATTTCTTACATTGCTTTAAGGTGAAAATTGTCGCTATTCTCTTTGTTGTAACTTGTATATTTTATTAAAGATTTCGAAAGCTTTTTATATTCCTTACTTGTTACATAACCTCTATCCAACAACTTTACTTTTGTCAATCCATTAAGTGTTTGCGCTTTGGTATCTATAAAAATATATTTGTCTATTTGCTTATTGTCTTCTACAGTTTGTTTATCAAAGTTAATAAACAAAACCATCGAACCCACAAAGAAGCCTGCCTTTTCTACTTTGTCTTTAAAAGTTTTTGGCGTAAGCGTATTATCTGCTTTTAAGGATACAACAAATAAATTTTTGTTTAAATCAATATCTACTTTTTCTACTTCTCCAATTGTTTTCAATTGTTTATTTATAGCATTGCTACACATAGAGCAAGTAAGCCCTGTAGCCATTATTTCTACTTTTTTTATTTGTGCTGTTGCTATTAATACAGGTATCAAAAATGCAATTGCTAAAATTATTTTCTTCATTTTGAAAGTTTTTAAAAGCATAGCTATTCAAAATAGCTATGCTAAGTTATTTTTATTGTTACTTTATTGTTTCTACGGTTTTACCACAAGTCAACATCATATTGCCGTAGTATGGATTTTTTACAGCATTTTCTTTGCTCAACCAATCAGCACCTTTGCCATCGTTTGCCATTGGGCAATGTTGTAAGTAAACTGTTTCTGTAGCTTTTGTTATTTTTACCAATGCTATCATATTGTTAGATAAATTACTAAAAGCAGTTCTTTGCACATCAATATCCTTACTTGCACCAATGGTTGTTGCATCTGCCTTTAACGCTTTTTCTACTTTCATAAAAGCCATGTGATCATCCATTTTCATTTTGCCCATATTTATAGCATTTAATGAAGCCAATAAAGTCATAGCTTTTGCTGTAGCCGTTGCTGCATCTGTTTTTACTAGCGCATCTTTCAAGGTGAAATAATTATCAAAAATTATTTGTGTTTCACTTACTACTTGTATTGGATGGGTATTATCTCCTACAGGTATTATATCTTCCTTCACTGCCACTGTTGTAGCTTTTGCTAAAGGTTTCTTTACTCTATCATACTTGCAACAGCCATGTAATTTTTTATACACTGCATCTGGTGCTAAAAAATTATCGCTATCATAACCCACCAATGCAATCTTTTTCAAAATAGCATCTGTGTTTGTTTTTTTGGCATCGTACGTAATGGTTGCCATGGCAGTTTCTTCACTCCACACCGTTTTAGATACATTTTTTTGTGTACCTGCTTTTTCAATTTTCGTTTTACACATTCCGCAATTGCCATATACTTTTAGCGTTTCTGTTTTGCTATTTTTAATTTGTGCAAAAGTGGCTATAGATAACAACGCTGTTGTTATCATTAATAATAATGATTTCATTTTTTTTTATTTTAAATTGAGTAATACATTAGGTGTGTACAAACACACTGATAACCGATATACCATTGGCATCGGCAATAGATAGGAAGCAAGAAAATCAAATTAAAAAAGAAGCATACAAAATATACAATCGTTGCTTTTGTATGTTGGGAGGGGGACGTAAATCTTCAGGTAAGAATTTACTATTTTGTTGTAGGCTAAAATTATAATTCGGTATTGGAGTAAGCAAAACAGGAGCAGAAATAGTATTTAAAAAATACGAGGCATTTCCTTTTTGATGATCTGTTTTTAATTTAAATTCTTTGTGTTCATCTTTGCAGCAACCATTTTTTTTATTGCTTTCCTTCATGCCGCATTTGCCACATTTTCCGCCTTTATTTTCAAGGAAGGTAGTGCCTACATAATCGCCCATACAATAGTGTGTATGTAGCGTAGCGCCTATAGATGCAAACCCATAAGCAACCAAGAAAAATATGGCAACCAATTTTTTCACTTTGTAAAGTTAATAAAATATAAGATATAGAATGTTAAAATTTCTTATTTTGCATGTTATAAACAGATTACAAAATAATAAAAATATGAAATTACTAACTACACTTACAGCCCTTATCTTATTTAGTAGTAGCATTAAAGCACAAAATAAAGCTGATGATATTGTGGGTTATTGGCTTACTTCGGGAAATGAACCTGCAAAAATTCAAATTTATAAATCGGGAGAGAAGTTTTATGGCAAAATTATTTGGCTCACAAATCCATTGGATAATGGCTCTCCAAAAGTAGATAAAAACAATCCTGATAAAACCAAAAGAACCAATCCTGTCATTGGCCTAGCCCTCTTATCTGGTTTTAAATTTAATAATGATGATGCATGGAAAGGCGGTTTAATTTACGACCCACAAAATGGCAAAACATACAGTTGTAATATTAGTTTGAAAGATAAAAACACATTAAAAGTAAGAGGATATATTGGTATTTCATTATTGGGTAGAACAGAGGTATGGACCAGGAGTAATTAAGTACATATGTTGAAGCTTTAATATAAAACTTCAACATACGCATGTCATATTATTTCATCAAAAGTAAATTAGCATTCAACCTCCGAATGATATTTTACTTATTGCTGAACTGCTTTTAGTACATTGGTAATTTGCAAAAAATGGCGTTGCTCGTGTGCTACAAAAAAGCGGAATGTATCTCCAAGTTTTAATTTTATAAACTTACTTAATGATGTGGGTATTCTGTTTACATTTAAATTAACAGATTTGGCTATTGTTAGTATATTCAATAAGTGATGTTGATGGTTTATACATTCGCTTAGCATATCATTTGCATTTGGTTGTAGCGATGGTATAGCATTTTGAGGTGCTTTCATTTTCTTTGCTATCAAATTGTCTTTTGTAGGCTTCATGATGTTTGTAAAATAATTGCCTAACCAGCCTGTAGTAAAATTATTGCTTGCAGTCGTTTGATTGTGGTGAAGCTGTTTCTCTATTGCCTCAATATAATATCGGCTATAAACATTAAGATGCTCTAACACTTGTGCTATACTCCAAGCGTTTGGCTCAGGTTGTTTCATCAATATTTCTTGAGGATATTGTTGTAACTGATTTGCACTAAAAATAATCTCTCTTACATCATATTGCAAATTTTGTAATAGTGCATTGCTGTTAATCTTTTTCATAGCCGAATGTTTTTATAATACAAAATTGCCATAGAAATTGGAAATGAATGTTGGTAAAAACCAAGATTTTGTTGACCACTAATAAAAACAATATTCACGAATATTTTTTATTGCTGTTAATTCGTGTGATGGTTAGCCATGAATATATATATAGCGAATTTAACAATTTAACATAGCTTTTAAATACGCACAGAGCCGAGTAGTTTACTAAAGTTGGTAGCATCTATACCCAAATAAGAAGCCAAATATTTATGCGGTACTAAGTTTAAAATATGTGGACTACGTTTTAATAACGTTTTAAATTTTTCTTCGTTAGAAAAACATTGCAACTCAATTTGCCTATGCAAAGCGCCCTTTAGTGCAAAAGCGGTGGCTTTAAACATTACTTTCTCTATGTTTGCGTAAGTAGCCATTAAATTTTTTACCTCTTCATAACTAATGCGCAATAACCTACTAGCGGTAAGGGTCTCTAAAAAATAATCGGATGAGGTTTGTGTTAAAAAACTATCTGCTACGCCACTAAACGATGGTGGGTATGTAAACACAATCGTAGCTTCTTTATCATCATCCCCAAGATAAAAAGCCCGCTGCAAGCCCTCTATTACAAAATACAAATACCGCTCTGTTTCTCCTGCCGTTGTAATAATTGTTTTTCGTTTCAGGGTTAAAGGTTCCCAGTTTTTTGTAAATGCATCTGCTTCCTCATTTGTAAGCGGGTGAATTTGTGTAACGAACTTACGGAGTACCTCTTTTTCCATCAACTAAAGGTACAATTTGAAAAAATATTGTCAACTTTTTTTAATAAAATTGAAAAGTGTTTGGCTCTTATTACTCACACATAAATATTTCAAACCGCCTACACACTTACTTTATTTGTAGTAGCCATATTGCTTACTAGCGCTTTGAAGCACATAAAAAAGAACTTACAAAAGTAGGTATATGATTTGCTTAAAAAACATACTTTTAAAGCTTGATGACTTGAACTTTTTCTTTTTTCATAACTTACTTTTTTAAAGGGGCGGCTGGTTAAAAACCAAGCCTTGGCTTTCACGAGGGGTAGCTACGGGAGCTCGCGTAAAGAGAAGCTCCCCTGCGAAGACGTTTTAGTGTGATGAGTCAATGTAAATACAGGCTACTGATATTTTGAATAATTTAGTTTTAACCAATTACACAAATTGCTTTTATTATTTATCTTTTCAGCAAATTCTATTCTTGAGCTTTTCATCATTCGTAAGATTTCAAGATTTGAAGTAATTTCATCAAATGTGATATGATTATAAATTGGTATAAATAAAGAATCTTTAATTGAGGTTACTCCGCTAATATTTAAAGGCTTTGTAGTACAGAAAGCTATAGTATCATTTTGATATATAAAACTATTGTTGTCCGAGATAATTACTATTTCATAAATATACATCATTGAAAGTATTATGAACACTCAAAATTGAAACTCGGGCATAAAATGGGGGTG
>JAYSWO010000506.1:0-19032 GCA_043717975.1 Ferruginibacter sp.
GCTTACTGAATCTTTACAACCATTTATAGAAGTAACTACAAGTTTTACCGTAAAAGAATTTGCTGTGGCATAAATATGTGTAGGGTTTTGTAAAATTGAAGTTGTACCATCGCCGAAATACCATAAGTAAGAAATAGCACCTGTGGAATTATTTACAAAAGAAAAATTATTGTTAGAAATACATTGTGATGCAGGTATTGTAAATGCCGCTGTAGGTTTTGCGAAAACAGTTATCACTCTACTTATAGAATCTTTACAACCATTTACAGAAGTAACCACCAATTTTACCGTAAAAGTATTTGCGGTAGCATAACTATGTGTTGGATTAGTAGCAGTAGAAGTTGTGCCATCACCAAAATACCACAAATAAGAAGCAGCACCTATAGAATTATTTATAAAAGAAAAATTATTGTTTGAAATACATTGTGGTGCAGGCGTGGCAAATGCAGCTGTGGGCTTTGCAAAAACAGATATCACTCTATTCATCGAATCTTTACAACCATTTACAGAAGTAACTACCAATTTTACTGTAAACGTATTTGGGGTAGCATAACTATGTGTCGGATTTGGTAAAGTTGAGCTTGTGCCATCACCAAAATACCACAAGTAAGTTGCCGCACCAGTGGAGTTATTTACAAAAGTAAAATTGTTATTAAAAATACATTGAGCAGCTGTGCTAGTAAATGCTGCAGTTGGTTTTGCAAAAACGTTGATTGTTCTGCTAATAGAATCTTTACAACCATTAGAAGAAGTTATCACCAATTTTACTGTAAATGTATTTGCAGTAGCATAAGTATATGTTGGGTTTGGTAAAGTTGAAGTAGTACCATCACCAAAATACCATATGTAAGTAGCCGCACCCGTAGAATTATTTATAAATGAAAAACTATTATTAGAAATACATTGCGATACTGGAGCTGTAAATGCTGCAGTTGGTTTTGCAAAAACGTTTATTGTTCTGCTTATAGAATCTTTACAGCCATTTGCAGAAGTAACCACCAGTTTTACTGTAAACGTATTTGCGGTAGCATAACTATGTGTTGGGTTAATAGCAGTAGAAGTTATACCATCACCAAAGTACCACAAGTAAGAAGCAGCACCTGTAGAGTTATTTGCAAAAGTAAAATTATTGTTAGGAATACATTGAGGAGTAGGTGTTGTAAATGCAGGTATAGGTTTTGGAAATACAGTTACCAATACACTATCTATTGCTGGGCAAGTACTGATAGCATTGCTTACCGTAAGATAATAAATGGTTGTAGCAAGTGGCGATGCTGTAGGGTTTGCAATATTTGGATTTGATAAACCCACACTAGGAGACCATGAATACGTATTTCCTGCCATACTTGCCGTGCCAATAATAGTAGATTCTAAAGTGCAAATAGATTTATTAGGCCCTGCATTTGCAATGGCATTATTGTTATTCACTAAAACGTGTAAGGTATCTTGACATCCAAATCCATTATACGGAATTACTTCTACATGCAATATGGAGTTGTTTGCAGGAATGGGGGATATTGTTGCGTTTTGACCAGTTGCTATTATGGCTGTATAATTTGAATTCCACCAATTGTAAATTTGAAAACCAGGGGGTGCTATTAAATTGGCAGTACTTGGGTTGCAAGTATAATTTGCAGTTGCAGTTATATTACAATCGCCTACATCTACATAGGCATAGCCCCAATGAAGACCTCTTGTACAATCAGCAGTGGTAAATTCTAATCGCATGGTTTTACCAGCATAGGCGCTTAAATTTACAAATACCGATGCCCACGATTTGCATTTAACGGTTGCATCTAAGGGAGAATCAAAAAAGCCCGGTAGAGATGCATCAGAAATATATTCATAAGAAGCACAGGTTACATATGTGTTGGTAGCTACATCCAATAATTTTGCAATAAAACGTGGTTGCTCATGGTACTGGTGGCCTGGGTCTTCAAACACTACTGCATACCTATAGGTAATAGATGCATCTGTAGAGCCCGACGGCACTACAATATTATAGCTTACCCTTTCTGCGCCCTTGCCATTTATATTGTTGCCAAGCTTTAAGGCAAAATTACTAGCATCAGGGGCATTTGTTGGAAACAAACCATAAGGATCTAGTGCAGAAGGATTAACTGTTGGAACAATAACATGTCTGTTTGCAGTTGGAGTAGATGGAAACAGCGTGATAACATTTGAAGTACCCACACCCGCAACCCATCCGGTATCACACATCCAATTGGTAAAATTGCCATATTCAAATCCAATATTTTCTGGGCATGGTACCGATAAAGTACTGTTGGGTCTAGCAGAAAAATTATTATTTAGGGTTTCAGTTGCAGCGTCTAAAGAAATAATATCACCTTGTATATTTATGAAACCGTTTCTTCCTTGTTTTGTTATGCGGGCTTTGCCATTTCTAAACCCGTAAAATATGTCAATATCCAACGATTTAATAGTAGCGCCTTGCCTATTTATTAAAAACCATGTATTGGTTTTTAATACTGCGGTTACATCTTCATTAAAATCATATACAATATCATATTCAAACGGGATAATTACTTTTCCCTTTTCATCTATAAATCCCCATTTGGTTTTATTGTTTGCAGCGGCTAAGTTCTTGTAAAAATTTCTAACGTCTGCGTAAAAGCTATTGGCTATGGGATTTCCCAATTTATCTACAAATCCCCATTTAATTTCTGTAGCTACTTTTGCAAACCCATTTACAAAAGGCTCGGTTTCGTGCCATGTAAGATTATTTGTTTTTTGTTTGCTTACTTTATCTACAAAAGCATAGCGGTTATCTGCACATACTACAGCTTCTACAGTTACTTGGCTGTAAACACTTTTCGAGAAAAGTGCAATAGATAATAATAAGAATAGTTTTTTCATAGCATGAAATGGAAACTAATGGATATTGTATGTAAGAATGCTACCTATCGTTAGAAGGCAACATTTGGTTTTTCTTATTATCTATCTAAAAAGTTTAGGGCTTTTAGCGTAGAAAAAATTCAGGTGAGGTAGAAACAAAACATCCGAAAAACAAATTGTGATGTTGATTAACTTTTCTCATTTCTAATAATATTCAAGAATGAGTTTTTGTTAAATCTTCAAGCTTGTTTTCACTATTTTCTATTGTATTAACTTATTCTTAACTCAATTATTGTGTAGCGGAAAGGTTATTTTCAATTATAAGGGGTAATACATAAAAATCGAGTAGAAGTACGCTTTTTTACGAAAAATTACGGCATGGCAAAATGATACAACCCTTTGTCAGTAATAGTTTGCAGTGAATCAGCTTTTTAACTTTGGTTCAGTATTTATTTGCTTGTAAAAGCATGGTTTTGCCTAATTTTTTTGTGGCGAGGCTGTAGAATTTTTTAATGTTTGCTTGTAGTTCTAACTATTACAGTGAGGATAAATTTTAAACGAATAGCTAAAAAGTATAAAAGCGGTAATAGCTTATTTCTTATTCAAATCTCTCTTTATAATATTTTCATGATGCTCCACATGATAAGCCGTAAAGTATAACATTTCTCTTATTGTTATTTTGCCAAGCAACGGGTGGGGGAGTATTAGATTATCCAATGCTGTGTCACTAAATTTTTCTATATGGTTACACATTTTGTTTACCGAAGCCTGAAGGAGTTTAATTAATCCATCTTTTTTCTCTGCTTTAATTATTGGCGGCACAAATTTACCACTTGCTCTTCCGCCTAGCGATAATTTTTGGTTGTATTTATTTATTAGCTGTTCGTAGGTTTTGCTTGGTCTATTGGCTATGCCAAATAAAAGCCTTGGTATAAATGTAGGGCAACCCAATGCTTGTGTAAGTGGTTTTACTGATTTGTAAATATGATCTAGCTGTTGCGCTGCCGTCCATTTATCGGTAGGTGCGTATAAAAATTCTTCTGTGGTTAGTGACTGAATATACGCAATGAAAGCATCATGCTTTTGTTGAAGTAGTTGTATGATTTGGGGTTTGGTCATATTCAAAAAAAATAATTACAAAAAAGTCAATAAGTTTTTTTTTGCCGGTAAGGCGGTAAGTCGTTTTTTATTTTTGCGAAGCAAAAAAACTTCCCGCCTTTATTTAAAAAACTTTTATTGAAGTAGTAAAGACTAAAAAACTAAAACGCCTTTCCGTCTTCTCGGCAAAAATATTTTTCAAAGCAAAATAAAAACTGTGAATCTGTGGTAATAGATTTTTTATTGCGAAGTAATCAAAAAATAACTTCAAAAAGTAAACCAACTCACAACCACACAAAATGCATTACACTTGAACATTGAAAATTGAGCATTGAAAATTGAACATTTGCTTTTCAGCTTTCAACAATTCAACAATCTTCAACAACATTCAACTACAATGTCTCTTTCAGCCACTTATAAAACTCCCCCTGCCACACCTGTGCATTTTGCGCACGCAGCACCCAATGGTTTTCCTCAGGCATAATCACAATCTTACTTTTTATATTACGCAGCTGCAATGCTTGAAACGCCTGTAAGCCTTGTTCCAGCGGCACCCTATAATCTTTTGCACCATGAAAAATAAGCATTGGCGTATTCCACTTACCCACAAAATTGCTTGGGTTAAATTGTGTGTACGATTTTTGCGCAGCCACATTTTTTGTATCCCAATACGCACCACCATAATCCCAATCTACAAACCATAGCTCTTCTGTAGTGCCATACATACTTCTAAAATCGAAAATACCATCATGCGCTATAAAAGTTTTAAAGCGGTTTTTGTGCATACCTGCCAGCATAAACACGCTGTACCCACCATAGCTTGCACCCACACAACCCAATCTTTTTTTATCAACAAAATTTTCTTTGCTCATTGCATCAATAGCACTCAGGTAATCTTGCATTACAATACCACCATGGTCTTTACTTATTTGCTCATTCCATTTCGTACCATGCCCAGGCATACCACGGCGGTTGGGCGCTACCACTATGTATCCATTAGCTGCCATTAGCGATAGGTTCCATCTAAAACTATAAAACTGTGTAAGCGGACTCTGTGGCCCACCTTGGCAATATAAAAGTGTTGGGTACTTTTTTGTCTTATCAAAATTTGGCGGATACACTACCCATACCAACATATCTTTTCCATCCACTGTTTTTACAAAACGACGTTCGGTTTTTGCAGGCGTAAGGTTTGCATAAGCCTCATCATTCACATGCGTAAGTTGTGTCATGTTGCCTGTGCTAATGTCCACGGTGTATAATTCCGCAGCACGAGTCATGTCTGTACGGCTTACTACCAGTGTGTTTCCGCTTTGCCCTACAATGCCGTTTACATCAAAATCGCCTTTGGTTATTTGGCTTATAGGAAAATGTATAATCGCATCCTGCAATCTCAACTGCACTTTAAACAATTGCAATGTGCCATTTATAGGTGCATAAAAGAAAATCGATTTTCCATCTTCGCTCCACTTATATCCTTCCACATGCAGGTCATCTCTTTTGCCAGTAAGATTATATTTTGAAGAGCCAACCATCAGCGTCAAATCTTGCTTATCCGCTTCGTATCCATCACGCTTCATTTGCAACCAAGCCATTTGCCCTGCTGCATTAAACGATGGTTGCAAATCATACCCTTTATTATCAGCCGTAAGATTAGTAGTAACGCCACTTGCCACATCGTACGCATACAAATCTGTATTCGTACTCACCGCATACGCTGTACCAAATTTTTTCTTTGTAGCATACACTATTTTTTTACAATCATGGCTCCACACAAAATCTTCATCGCCACCATCGGGCTTTAGCGGACAGTCGTAAGGCTCACTCGCCATAATATCTTTAGCCGCACCACCGCCCACAGGCGTAAGCATCACATGCCCAAATTTCCCATCTTCATATTCATCCCAATGCCTATAATTCAGTTGGTCAAAAATCATCACATTGCTCTTCGTAAGCTCAGGGTAAAAATCACTCCCTGCTACTTTATTTACCTTCACATCGTCACTACTTATTTTATATTTTCCATCAGGCGAAAGCTTACTATCCACCAACAAACTATCTGCATTGCCCACCGCCACTGCATTACCGCCGCCCACAGGTATCACATAAGTTTTACGGCTACTCTTATTATCCGCCACACTCGGTGTACTCACGCTATACACTACATACTTGCCATCTTTACTTATACCCGTGCCACTCACCCTGCCAAATTTCCAAAGTTGCTCGGGGGTTAGTACATTTTGTGCTTGGGTGGTTGTTGCAATTATTAGCAGGAGTAGGGTGGTTATTTTGTGCATGGTATCTTTTTTGTGAAAGTAAGAATTTTTAGGGAATGGTTGCGGGTTTTTGGGTTACGGGTTACGGGTTGGGGAGTTTGTGGTCTGTCGTCTGTTGTCAGAGGTCTTTTTTCTTCAATCTTGTGTCTAACGTCTAACAATCTAATGTCTTTTCTTGGGGCTGTGAACTTCAAAGCTTTGTTGGGCATTTGTTGCGGCTGTCCGTAGTACTCCTCGTTCCGCTTCGCTGACTGTGGGGTACTACTTCCCATCCGCCAGCCCTTCGGCGGAGAATCTTTTTTCAGCTTTTATTGTGCATTAGATTGAAGCGGAAGGGCGTTATGAGCAACATAAAAATTTGGGTTGTCAAGATACTAAAATATATATATGTCTATAAATTATTCAATAAAAGGAATTTGTATATTCGCAACCAAATAATTTGATTAAAAATGGCTAATTTGAAATTTAATTTGTCTTCTTTGCAGGATAAAGCAAAAGAGAGAACTGTAAAGACTCAAAGTATTGAATATGACTTAGAGACTATTGTAAAAAAAATTGATAAGGGAATAATAAAATTAGATCCAGATTATCAAAGAAGGCATAGGTGGGATGTCGTTACTTCTTCTCGTTTAATTGAAAGCCTTATTTTAAACATACCAATTCCAACAATATATATATCACAAGATGTGGACGTAGATTCGGAAACAGAGGAATATAGATATTCTGTAATTGATGGGCAGCAAAGGCTTACAGCTATGTATAATTTTTTTAAAGATAAATTCCCTCTTACAGGTCTAGATACTTTAGAAGAATTAAATGAATGCTATCATAAAGATTTACCACCTTTTTTAATAAGGAGATTAGAAGAAAGAACTGTAAAATGTTTGAGAATAGATTCCACACTTGATGCACAGGTTAAAATTGATATATTCGAGAGATTGAATTCAGGTTCTGTAAAACTAGAGCCACAAGAACTTAGAAATGCAGTATTTAGCGGAAAGTTTAATGTTTTATGTAAAACTTTAGGTGAAAATAAAAATTTTAGAACTTTGCTTCAAGTGGATTTAGATGCGCCGGAAACAAATAATAGGGTTAAAAAAATGGAAGATGTTGAATTGGTTTTAAGATTTTTCACTTTAATTGATGATAATTATTTGAATTATAAAAAGTCTAAAGAAAAAGGATTTACAGACTTTCTTTCTGAAACTATGAAAAGCAATAGTAATATTAGTGAGGAAAGTATTCTAAAATTGCAAAACGAATTTGAGATTACAATGGAAACAATTCTTCGTGATTTTGGAAATACCGCCTTTGCTAAATATAAATATGAAAATGGTGATTATAAACTCCAGTCAAAATTTAATGTTGCTGTTTTTGATGCACTAGTAACTGCATCTCATGATTTAATTTTTAATGAGAATCTTACAAACTTTAGTGAAAAAAAAGATGCGTTTCGAAGCTTATTTCAGAACTCAGTATTTTATGAATCAGTGTCAGGTAGTTATTTAGATACGACGAAACTAAAATATAGAATTGAACATTCAAAAGTAGCTCTTAGATGAACCAAACTTTCATTAATTTAAGATTTGAGCAGATTGAGAAAAGGTTTAATGAAATAGATGTACTTCTTAATTTGGCATCATTGTACCAGTCAAATGATGAAATTTATCAATCTCTTTGTAGATCTGCGCAAGTACTTTTAGTAAGCCATTTTGAAGGTTTATATAGAGAAATTTGTAGAGATGTAATTGACGACATAAATTTTAATACTAAGTTTTTTGAAGTTAAAAAAGTAATTTTTAGTTCTTATTGTGATTTCTTTATTCAGAATAATGAATCGCCAGAATCAACGAATAATATAAGATTAAAATTATGGGAAGCATTTAAAGATTATCCTTCTAGTTTAAAAGTTGAACCATTTATTTCATTTGATAATCGAAATCCAACTCCACAAATTATCGAAACAATTTTAAAAAAATTTGGAATTAGAAATTTTTTTTGGTCTATTGGTGGTTCTGACCTAGATATTGTATTTGAAGATCAAAAATCTAAAACATTAAAGCTGCGTAATAAACTATTCCAATACGTAAAAATGAAAACTAGTAAATATCCATATACTATTGATAAAAGCTTTTACCACCCAGTTGAAAAAGCAAATGAGAAAAAAACTAAAACTCTATGGGAAGATTTTATAAATAATTTTTTAAAAGAGAGGCATAGTATTGTTCATGGACATGTTCTTGATAATCCTAATAATCACGAATCACTTTCAGAAGCAAAGATAAAGCTTGAAATTCTGTTGTGCGCATTCATTATAAATATTTGCTCTGCAGCTAATCCAATATTTTTGCTGCAAGATGGTAATAATTAATTTTTTTATGCCCTTTTCAATCTTAATAAAAATACTTTTAAATCCCTTCTGATTATTCATGCCCTTGTTGGTTTAGCAAAACCTCAACTTTATTCCGTTAAATTATCCTACAGCCGCCATTGTTGGTATGCAGCACAGGCGCCAAGCGTACCAATAACTGTAGCAATGCCAAATTTTTCAATTCATTTTTTAAATATACAATTATTCTTTGGTAGGCTTGCGCCACATAGCTATGCTTCATACCAACGGCATCGATAATAGGGAATATTCATTAAAACAACTACTCGTTACTAATTTTTGTATCAATAATTATTGTATTTAGATAATCTTTTTTATACTCTTTATTTAGTAATTCTTTACAGTCATTGAATTTTTTGTCCGTTAGTGAGTTTAAAAAGGAATATACTTTTTCTAGCCGTTGTTTCCCATCTATTAATTTATCTAGCAATAATTCCCTCTTTACTTTTGCTTTTTCTATAACTGTACTATTTTTTTGGGGCACATAAAACTTTTCTATTTCTTTAAATTGTTCACTATTTTTATACTCATTAAATGATTTTAAAATAATAAATTCTCTTATATGACTTATGTAGCTATAGATTGCATTTTGTGCAACTAATTCAAAATCGACTTTAGCATAAAAGTTATAAAATAAGTTTGAAATGTTTATTGTATCAGAAATAGGATTTGATTCTAAGTTTTTTATTGTTGAGGTTATTAACTGATTGAAAGGAATAGTTGCAATAAAATTATTATTTTCCAAATAATTTTTTATAGCAACTAAATAAGAAAATAAATTCAAATCTAAGAGCTTTGGTAGCTGAATTCCATTTTTTAAAAGATAGATTTCGATTTTATTTTGAATAATTTTACTTTTATTCGAATCATTTAACTTGTACTCATTTAATAAATTTAGCGGTAACGCCTCAATAAAATCGTTTTGCAAAATAAATTTAAAAATTTCTGTTCCATCAATTGAAGGTACAGCCTCCGAAGTTAAAATTTTGTGTATATTCTCATAAGAAAGTTTCGAGATAATATTTAAATCCTGAATTATGCAATATTCAATTCCAGAATCTTCGGGTAACTCTTTTCTTAAAGTTTTGTTTACAAATATGGAAACAATTTCATCGCTAGAAAGGTTCTGCAATTCTTCTGAGTTTCTTCGATAAAAGAATTTTATTTTGGGATTTGCTTTTAAAAAAAGTTGTTTTTGTAATTCCTCATCATCTAATTTTGAATTTAATATTACAATGTTATTTGGAAGAAGTTCAATAAATGTCAATACGTTCAAAGTATATATTTCAAAATTCTTGGGAGTAGTTTTTTTCTTTAACTCCTGCAATAAATATTTTTTTAAATAAACTTCATCAAAAGTGGAAAGGATAGTGTAGATTAATTTGACACTATTAAGAAATTCGATTTTAACATTTTCTAATTTTGATTTTAATAGTAAAATAAATGAGCTCGAAAAATTAATTGATTTAAAATTATTTATACTGATGTAAGGCAATTTATTATCATCAATCCAGTTTATAATATTGTTTTCAAAAAGATTGATAAAGTTAGTTGGAATGCCCCATTTTTCTATGCAATAATTTAACAAGTTATTTGTATATACAGAAGTCTCTTTAACAGTGAGTTTTGTAATCAATGCTTCTACAATATTATCTCTTAAATCAGGAATATACTGGTAAACTAGTGAAACAAATTCACTTAAATTTGAGTCATTTATTGATTCGATGAAAGCTGAGAAAGTTTTTTCTTTCCTTAAATATTGTAATGCATAAATTTCTCTAAATCTTCTATGTGGAAAATCATATAAAATTTCTTTTTGGATTAAACCAGCTACAGTAAATAAACCTGAAAAAAGTAATTGTTCTAAAATATTAGGATTATTAGAAACTGAATTTTGTATCTCTTGATTTATTTCTTTTTGTCCATTTGCATCAAAAAAAATCAAAGCTTTTGTTTTAAGATAAGTATAATCAAAGACTGATACTTTTTCTGAAAGTAAAGAGTAAGAGAAAAATTGCAAAAAATTTGTTTTTTCATCTTGATATTTATTTCTTCTCCTTAGAAATGCAATTTTTTTAGCGTGTGTTAAATTCCTTACTTTGAATTCGTCTATATCATTAAGTAAAGTTTTGGTACATTCAGTTATTAGTTCTTCAAGTGTCATATTCCAATTAGTAATAATCTGGTTGCTAATTCTAATTTTTTCAACATATATATACGATAATATTGTTAGAAAAAGTGGAGTTCTAGAAAAGTCTAATAAATCTTTATCATTTGAAGTATCAATATCTTCTATAAAATTTTCCTCATCAAGAAGTTCATAAAATTGTTTACTTCTTTGTTTATATTTATCAAAGATTGATTTTGCGAATGCTTCCCGATTATTATCTAAACCTTTTATTTTTAGTGCTGCAAAATATTTTGGAATATCTCCGAATGTAGAGCCTCTTAATGGTTCTTTAAAATTTTGAAGAGGTTTTAATCGATAAAATTCTTCCCTTGTTGAAAGCCATGTTTTACATTTAAATAAGCCTTTATAATATTCATAATACGAGATATCAACTTTCTCGCTATCAAGTTCGGTCTTGTCTAGCTTTCCCGACATTAGAATATTCAATTCATATTGAATGAAATTTTGTTTTGAAGCAGAACCAATTTCATCATATCCATCAAGTAATAGTACTATTTCTTCTTTTTTAAGAAATTCCTGAAACCTTTTTTTTCCCTTCTTATTTTTGAATAAATCTATCTCACTAAGTATGTAAGAGAGTATTGGTGATTTACTTTGATTATTAATTGCTTTTAAGGGAATAAAAATTGGTAAATAATTTTTTGTAAAATTCAAATAGCGTATTTTTTTTTTCTTTAGAATATTTAAAACTATATACCTAAATAGAGTTGACTTTCCCATTCCAGCATTTCCTACAAGTAGTATTTTTTTGTATTCATTAAAATAATCAAATTTTTCACGTTGGAAATTTAAATCTAAATTAGAAGTTGTAGTTAAGATCAACTCTTGATTTGGTATTCTTAAAATTGAAATGTCTTGGAAATTTGATAAGACTTCTAATTCAATATCTTTATAAATAAATGGCATTTCTTTTAACAAACCGTGTAACTGTTTAAAGTATTTCCTTTTTGCATGATATAAAGTCCCTGGTATTGATTTTGGTATAATTGTCGTTACGCCAGTCTTTAGAATATCATATCCTGCACTTTTAGCAAACTCGCTTAATATTGTAATAATCGAACTACCAGTTACCATATTTTTTAAATTTATTATTTTATTTGATACTAGCCTCTAATATCCTATCTTTTTTAATTTTTTAGGAATATGTCAAAGTTAAAATCAAATATAATATTTTTATTCTTCTGTTATACTTATTGTCAATGCTTTTAGCATATGCAACGAGCTTTATGCCCTTGTTGGCTTAGTAAAGCCTCAACAATATACAATCAAATTATCATACAGCAGCCATTGGTATGCAGCGCAAGCAAGCCGCCCGGCGCACCAACAAGTGTAGTACATCACAAATAATTGCATTGATTTTTATACACCACACTAAGTTGTTGTTAGGCTTGCACCACAAAGCTATGCCTCATACCAACAACGGCGGCGCTTCAATACTTTAAAGGTAAAGTGCTACCACTTCAAAATAAATACAAAGTTTAAATAGACCAAACGGTGCAGCTCGTTTGTGTTGTATGATTTGTATAATACTTCATAATTTGCCTTGGTTTTATCTATTGCCTCGGGCAACATGAATTGCCTTGGGCTTCAGCCCGAGGAGAAAATTGTCTATCACATTTGGGCTTTAGCCCATTTTAGTTTTCGGCTTTAGCCACTTTTTTATCCATGCTTAACTCATTTCATTTTTATGTAGAATAATATTAAGCTCTACTGATTTTTTGAATGATGTATTCAGTAAAGGCTAAAGCCGAAATACATTTAGGGCTAAAGCCCATTACCCATTTTTTCACATTTCTCCGTCCTAAAGGACGGAGCAATTCAAAAAATTCGAAATTATTCAAAAAGCTTTAACAATCTTTATTTGTAATCTATCATCTTCGAAAATTATTTCGGTGCGCTGTACCCGTGTGACTGTATATGTATGCGAGTTACAAATAGGGTAGTGCGCTGCACCTGTACATTGGTAGATAGCTTTTAAATTTACAAGCTAAATAGTAAAATGCCTTGAGCGAATTTTTTATTGAAAAGATAATCTTACCTCATATATTTGTTTATCTACAAACCTAACTGACTTATTTATTATGACCCCAAGAAGCCTTTTCAAAATCATTCTTAAAATATTTGGACTTTTCTTTTTAAAGGAAATTGTAAACACTTTACCAGCACTAATTTCTAATACTATTATTTATCTAGAAGCAGGTAGAGTGGGAGAAACGATATATACATTAGTAATAAATGCTATCGTTATATTATTTTATGGGTTTATTATATTTCAATTGTTTTTTAATACAAATACAATTTTAGATAAGTTTAAACTAGACCAAGGTTTTGATGAAGAAGAATTATCATTTGAGACTGAAGCAAAAAAAAGTCAATTTTCTGTAGGGATATCTTCGTCTTTTATTTTGGTAGTGGCATTGTTGGTTACCGCAGGTGTAATATTGGTAAATGAAATTCCGTTTCTTTTTAAACAACTTTTTGTTTACATTATTACAAATCGTTCACTTGAGAATAATGATGCTTCTTTCATTATTGTTTCTATTGTAAAAATACTTATTGCATTTTTATTAATAGGCGAGCGTAAGTTCATTATTCAATTTGTAGTAGATGGTAAATCTAAAAACAAACAAATTGATACTAAGGAATAATTTTATGCACTTGTTGGCCTAGTATAACCTTAACTATATCTCTTTAAATTTTACTATGCAGCAGTCATTGGTATACATGCACCACATTACTATAATTCAAACCAACAACAACGACGCTTCAGTAATAATTAAGAAATACCTTTTTTTGTGCCTTAGGCACTACCTATTTGTAAACAATTAAACGCATAATGAACTTTGCCGCATAGCGGCTACCCTTATATTGTAAATGGTTGCGTACCTACGGCACGCTTTTTATCATTTATATTTTGTTTACAAATAGGTAGCCTCTACGAGGCAATTTTAAACTTTTTCACACTAGTGCAAAGTGCTAGCATTTCAAAATAAATACAAAATTACAATAAGGTAATTGGTGCAGCGCACCCCAACCTTTGTAGTTGTCATGCAGCAAAGAGTTTCACAGGTGCAGCGCACCGTAATCCTTGTTTGTAGTTTTACAATAATTGCTGCCCTTGTTGGTATGCAGCGCAGGTAAAGCAGCACAGCGTACCAACAATTGTAGTACAGCATAAATAATTACATTAATTTTTATACACTACACTTAGTTGTTGGTAGGTTTGCGCCACAAAGCTTAGCTTTTTACCAACAACGGCGTCGCTCCAATATTTTAAAAGCAAAGTGCTAGTAGTTCAAAATAAACACAAAGTTTAAATAGACCAAACGGTGCAGCTCGTTTGTGTTTTATAATTTGTAAGGTGCTTCATAACTTGCCTCGGGCTTCATGAATTGCCTCGGGCTTCAGCCCGAGGAGAAAATTGTCTATCACATTTGGGCTTCAGCCCATTTTGTTTTTAGGCTTTAGCCACTTTTTGTTCAATCTATACTCATTGCATTTTTATGTAGAGTAAAATTAAAACTCCACTGTTTTTTAATCGTTGTATTCAATAATGGCTAAAGCCGAAATACATTTAGGGCTAAAGCCCAGTGGACATTTTTCATAAGTCTCCGTCCTAAAGGACGGAGCAATTCAAAAAATTCGAAATTATTCAAAAAGCTTTAGCAATATTTATTTGTAATCTATCACTTAGAAAATTATTTCGGTGCGCTGCACCCGTGTGGATATATGTGTGTGTTACAAATATGGCGTTGTGCTGCACCTGTAATATGAGGAGTAAGTTTTTTGTAAAATTTTTTTGGTATAAAGTGAAATAATTATTTTATACCATTACAAGTTATACAATAGCCTTTCGGAGTAAAGGTTTCATAATATTGTATGGCTTTTTTTCTGCAACAGTACGTATCGATTTCCCCTTTTTTGTACACACAGCAATAATAGGCTCGCCAAAGGCAATTTCAAGTTTAACCAAAGTTTTAATAGTAAAATTCTGAACGCCTGAAAGCCATTTAGATATTTCAGCTTCACTTTTATTTAATTTATCGGCTAATAATTTTTGCTTGCCATCAAATTTTTCATCAAGCAATTCATGTATGCGTTCAAGAATATCCATAGAAAGCGTTACCTCTTCTTTTACCTCCTCAGGTCTATGCTCAATAATCGTATGGAATTTTTTTAGTTTCATATTTCAATTTCGTAGTGTTGTAAACAATTCCTTTGCTGATAATTAATTTCTTTATCCAATAATGTCTTATCTAATTTTTTGGCAATTTTAATGGCATTCTTAAAATGTACTTTTACATTTTCGCATTCGGTAGGGTCTTGCTCTGTTTTTATATCTCCGTTTAATAGTACCACAACATTGTCTGTAAGTCTTATACAATATAATCTTAAACCTAAATCGTCTTTATTGGCTTCAATAATTTCTTGTGTTACTCTTGGTAATGCATTTGCAGGGCCTTCATGTTTAAAAAAATAATGTTTTGCACCTCTAAATCGCATTTGGTCTATTACACTATATATAATTTGTAGTTCTTCAACATGGTTTGGAAAATCTTTATCGTCAAACTTTTCAAATTCAAATAACGAATCATCGCCCAGCATAACCGAGTAGTATTCTACGTTTTCCTGCGATAAGTCATCTATTAATTCAAAATATACTTTCAACTTAACTTATAAGTTAAGAACAAATATAAGGCCATAATTTTGATACTGCCAAATATTTTGTTCGGTTAATTAATTATTAACGAAAATATGATAAAAAGTGGTCTCCTAAAAACTTTAGTTTTATTTGTATGGAATCTCTATTTTTTCTGCTATAAGATTCACAATGAATGGAATGTTATGTTAGTTTATTGTTTGTGTTCTTGTTGCTATCAGTAAACGCTCAACTACATTCCTTCAAATTATATTACAGCCGTCATTGTTGGTATTCAGCGCACTGTAACTCTCGTTTGTAGTTTTACAATAATTAAAAAAAACATTTCGGTGCGCTGCACCTACGTGTATGCGAATGTATGTGAGTTACAAATATTGCGGTGCGCTGCACCTGTATAAAAAATAATTTCTAAAATCTAGTGATTATTACTAATTAAAAAGCGCTATTCACTTATCTCCATATAATTATCTATAGAAATAATAGGCAATATAGCCGTACCTTCTTTCAATAGTTTTGCATCTCTAGATAAAAAATAATCTAGCTTATGATGTAAGGCTGCATAATATTGTAATGCATCTTCTATATCATTTATTTTGGAGTGTAAGGCAGTGAGTGTAATTGTATGAGAAATGTCAATTACTTTAATATCTACCAATAAGGTCAATAAAATTTCTTTTGCTTTTTTTGCGCCATATTCTTTTGTGAGCCAGTAGCCCACAATATGCACAATCGAAGGGGTTATGTAACCGTGTACTTTGCCACTTACAACAAGTTCTATTAGCTTTTTTGCTTTGGCATAATCAACTCGTTTTAGTGTAAAGTCAAGCAATATATTTGCATCAATAAAAACTTTAGAAGCCATGTTTTTTTGCTTGGTCTTTATAAAATAAATCTTTTAAGTCAGCATCTTTAGCAATTTTAGTGGGAGCATTTAAACTTTCTATTAAATCAATAATGCTTTTCTTTTTCTTTGGTTTGGTAAGCATGGTGAAATAATTTTCCACCAATTCTGATACACTCGTTTGCTCTTTAGAAGCATATTGCTTCATGCTAGTAAGCAATGTTTCATCAATTGTTAGGTTTAATCTTGTTTTCATAAATCAAATATACGCATATTTTTAATTCGTGCGCATATTTTGATTGTTTTTATTATTTGTAACTTTAATATTTCATTCGTAACTCCTCACAACAATCTCCCATGAAAAAAACACTAACCACCCTCTTCTTATTTTTCTCCATAACTACCTTCTCCCAAAAAATAGAAAACATCATCATCATTACAACCGATGGTTTTAGGTGGCAAGAAGTGTTTACAGGGATGGACAGCAGCATTGCAAATAATGCAAAGTACAATCAAGAAGATAATACAGCCATTTTTAAAAAATATTGGGCAGATACTGAAATAGATAGAAGAAAAAAACTCATGCCTTTTTTGTGGAGTACGATAGCACAGCAAGGACAAATGTATGGCAATAGAAAATATGGCAATAAAGTAGATGTGGCCAACCCATATTGGTTTTCGTACCCTGGCTACAACGAAATATTTACAGGCTATCCTGATACATTGGTTAACAGCAATGATTATAAAGCCAACCCCAATACAAATATTTTTGATTTTATAAACCAACAACCAGTATACAAAAATAAAGTAGCCGCCTTTGCTGCATGGCATGCTTTTCATAGAATTTTTAATTCAGCAAAAACAGGACTAAAAGTTGTAAATGCTTTTGATACAATTGCCCATAAAAAACCTACGGCAAATGAAATATTATTAAACAACATGCTGCAAGATTCTTACAAACCTTTTGGAGAAGCAGAATGCTTAGATGTATTTACGCATTATGCAGCCAAAGAATATTTGCAACAAAAAAAGCCAAAGCTCTTATACATTGCGTATGGAGAAACGGATGAATGGGCGCACGAAGGTCGTTACAGAGATTATTTAAACGCAGCCAACCAAGTAGATAAATGGATAAACGAGATATGGAATTTCGTACAAAGCAATTCAACCTATAAAAACAAAACGGCCATATTTATAACCACAGACCATGGTAGGGGAGATGCTGTAAAAACAGAATGGATGAGCCACAATAATAAAATAGTAGGTGCCAATGAAATTTGGTTTGCAGTGCTGGGGCCTAGCATAATGCCAAAAGGCGAAGTAAAAAAATCGCAACAATTATATCAAAAACAATTTGCTCAAACGATAACACAGTTACTTGATATAAATTTTGAATGTGAGCATGCCGTAGCAGAGAAAATACAGTTGAATGAAAAATGATATGATTAATATTTTTCACTAGCTAGCTGCCTTCAACAATTTTAATAATATTTATTGTAAATATTTATTATGTATAAATAATTTAAAAATAATTATTCATAGTATTTTGGTAAGATTATTTATTGGTAAGAACATTTACAATTTCTGTATCCCCTATTTTTTTACAACTTGTAGTACAATTTCTAGCTTATTTAAAGCCCATAAACTACATGGTATTATTTTATAAAGAAACATCTTTGTTATTCCAATAAAAAGAATTTGTTTTCAATATCCAATGTAAAGACTGAGATTTAAAATCCAACGTTTAGTGCGAAGACCAATAGTAACATTTATTATTGCCTCTGACCCACGAACTAAGTAAAAAGCCCCTTTCTAGGGGCTTTTGTAGTAATAGTACTACGTGTTATTAAAATCAAAAGCTACAATTCATTGTACACATGCAGTTTACTTTTGCATTATCCAAATAAGATATAAGGGGTTATAACTTTGATTGGTATAATTGTTGATTTGATTATAATTGCCTCCTTCATTGGAGGCTTTTTATTTTAGCACTTCCATCGCCTTCTTTATATATACATCATCTACATTGATGGCTTCAAAATAACCTTCACTTTTAAACAACTGGCGAGCAATAGCAGATTTTAGTACGCCTTGTATAAATGTTTTTTCTTTAGCTGTTATATTATTTATTTGTATCGAATCTTTCGCAGCCATGGTTTCAAAATATTTCCAATCGTTGTCAGACAGGGTAAAAGTTTTAATAAATTGAGGAGCTGTTTTATATGGTACCAATGCTTCTTTGTGTAGTTTAAAATATTTGTATCCAAAATCATCCAGTGTGCCTTTGGTATAAATTTTTGCAGAAACACTTCCTATTCTACCAGTATCTGCCGCCACAAAATAATCTGGACTAATGCCACCGCCACCAAATAATTTTTTTCCTGCTTGCGATTTATATTGTTTGGTTGTATCATTTTTTACAGAGTCAGCCGTTATCATTTCGCCATCAGAAAAACGTTTTGTAATATCTGCATAGTAAGAATCTTTTCCATTTTTATAAGATCGTTGAATGCTTCTGCCTATAGGTGTGTAGTAACGTGCTACCGTAAGGCGTAGCGCACTACGGTCGCTAAGGTCGTATTGCTCCTGCACCAATCCCTTACCGAAACTGCGTCTGCCCACAATGGTAGCCCTATCCCAATCTTGCAAAGCACCCATTAACACTTCGCTAGCACTAGCACTACCTTCATCGGCTAATACCACTACTTTTCCTTTTTCAAA
>JAYSWO010000507.1:0-19011 GCA_043717975.1 Ferruginibacter sp.
AGGGCCAAGAGCCCCAATAGTAGTAGATGTAACAGCTACTCCTTCTATACCAACAGTAACAAGTCCTGTTGTATATTGTCAAAATGCAACATCAGTGCCTCTAACAGCCACCGGTACAAATTTATTATGGTACACAGCTGCTACAGGGGGTACAGGTTCTACTACAGCCCCAACGCCATCTACAATTAGCTTTGGTAATACTATTTACTATGTATCACAATCTGTAAACAACTGCGAGGGGCCAAGAACGCCGATAACAGTAACAGTAAATATTACCCCTGCTGCTCCAGTTGTAACTACACCAATAGCATATTGCCAAGGTACTGTAGCTATTGCTTTAACTGCTACTGGTACAAATTTGCTTTGGTACACAGCTGCTACAGGTGGCACTGGAACTTCGGTTGCGCCAACTCCAAGTACCACAAATGTTGGTAACACTATTTATTATGTAACCCAAACTACCGGTATTTGTGAAGGTCCCAGAGCTGCTATAACAGTTACTATTAATATAACGCCTTCTGCTCCTTCGGCAGCTAGTCCAATAGCATATTGCCAAGGAATTAATGCAATTCCTTTGGTTGCAACAGGTACAAATTTGCTTTGGTATAACATGCCAACAGGTGGAGTTGGCTCAACTACAGCACCAACACCAAGCACGACTACTGCAGGCTCTACAACCTATTATGTAAGCTCTACTGTAGGCACATGTGAAGGACCAAGAAAAGCCATAATTGTAAATGTGACAGGCACACCTGCAGCACCTCTTGTAACAAGTCCAGTAATATATTGCCAAGGTAAACCTGCCATAGCACTTACGGCAACTGGTACAAATTTATTGTGGTATACTGTACCTACTGCAGGTGCAGGAAGTAATACTGCACCAATACCATCTACAGCTTTAGTTGGCAATACAATTTATTATGTAAGCCAAAGTGTAAATAGTTGTGAAGGTCCAAGATCTGCAATAACTGTAACAATTAATACAACACCTGCAGCACCAACAGTTTCAGCTTTACCAGTTGTATATTGCCAAAATACAACAACGGTAGCATTAACTGCAATAGGTACAAATCTACTTTGGTACACAACTGCTACAGGAGGAACAGGTAGTACAACTTCACCAACTCCATCATCTGCAACTGCAGGTAGTACTACTTATTATGTTAGCCAAACCATTGGTGTTTGTGAAGGGCCAAGAGCCTCAATTATTGTTACCATAAATGCTACCCCTGCTTTACCAGGTGGTGCTACAACAGTTGCTTATTGCCAAGGAGCTACTGCTGCAGCTTTAACAGCAACTGGCACAAATTTATTGTGGTACACAACAGCTTCTGGAGGAACAGGAAGTGCAACTGCACCCACACCATCTACCACAAGTGGGGGTGTAACTACTTATTATGTGAGCCAAACAATATCAAACTGTGAAGGACCAAGAAAGGCGATAGTAGTAACCGTAAACGCTACACCAGCATTGCCAAATGTAATTACTCCTGTTACTTATTGCCAAAATTTACCAGCAGTAGCACTTACTTCTATAGGTACAAATTTACTTTGGTACACAGCAGCATCTGGAGGAACGGGAAGTAGTATTGCACCTATACCTAGTACAGCTTCTGCTGGTAGTACAATATATTATGTATCTCAAAGTATCAATGGTTGTGAAGGTCCAAGAGCTTCTATAGCAGTGATAGTAAACGCCACACCCGCCTTACCATTGGCTGTGGATCGAATGTATTGCCAAAATACTGCAACAACAGCTTTAACAGCTACGGGCACAAATTTGTTATGGTACACAACTGCTACTGGAGGAACAGGGACTGCAATCGCACCTACACCCTCATCATCTATTGCTGGCATAACTACTTATTATGTTTCTCAAACTATATTAAATTGCGAAGGGCCGAGACAACCAATATCAGTTAGCATTACAGCCACACCATTAGCACCAACAGTAATAACACCTATACCTTATTGCCCAAATGACCCTGCAGCACAGCTTACTGCTGGAGGTACAAACCTACTTTGGTACAATTCTGCAACTGGTGGTGTAGGAAGTACTACAGCGCCTACACCTTCCACAGCTGTGTCTGGTACATTTACGTATTATGTAAGTCAATCAACCAATGCATCGCCTACTTTATCATGTGAAGGACCAAGGGCGGCCATTGTTGTGAATGTAAATAATAATAACCTTACTGTAAATATTGGTGCAGATACAACCATTTGTGAAGGAGAATCTGTGAAATTTACTCCAGCTGTTTTGCCATCTGCCATTTCTTATGAATGGAGAGCCATTGGCGTTCCTTCCAATACAATTGATAGTAAAAATAGTAAAGATGCAACTGTTAATCCGGTAGATAATGCACAATATATTTTGAGAGCTACTAATGGAGGATGCTTTACAGAAGACACCGTAAATGTTTTTGTAAGATGGAAACCTATTTTAGATGCAGGAGCTAATAAAGCCATATGTTTAAATGATTCTATATTGATTAAAGGCAACCTTACACATTTTAATAGCACTAAAATAGATTTTGCCTGGACACCAACAGATAGTCTTACATCACCCACTAGTTTGCAGACTATGGTGCATCCTACACAATCTACTTGGTACACTATAACTGCTACAACCACCAAAGCAGATTATGGTTGTGATTTTACTGCAATTAGTAAAGTGAAAGTAGTAGTGCAACCTGTTATAAAAGCCTTCGCAGGAAATGATACCATTGCGGTAAAAGGAGTACCACATCAATTAACTGGTGCAGGTGGGTTGAATTATACATGGTCTACCCCTTCAGGAGCAATCATTACAAATCCATTTGCTCAAAAAGCATTTGCTATTTTAAACAACGATGCTAATTTTTATTTAAAAGTAAGCGATGCGATTGGTTGTACAGGGTATGATTCTATTTTTGTAAAGGTGTATGAAGGGCCTACTTATTATGTGCCAAATGCATTTACACCTAATGGAGATGGATTAAATGATATTTTTAGAGCAATACCCGTGGGCATTTCAAATACCACTTATTTTAGGGTGTTTAACAGATATGGCAACCTTATGTTTGAAACGACACAATGGCTTAAAGGGTGGGATGGTACATTTAGCGGAAAACCACAACCAACGGGTACTTATGTGTGGATAGTGAGCGGCACAGATAAAAATTATAAAAAAGTAGAGATGAAGGGAACAGTAAACTTAATTAGATAAATAGATAAAAAAATAATATCCAAAGCCTCCATTTTATTCTGGAGGCTTTGTAATTTTATACTATGAATGTAGAAGAGATTAGAGCATATGCTTTGCAAAAAGAAAATGTTACGGAAGGTTTTCCTTTTGGTGGAGATACCCTTGTGTTTAAAGTATATGAAAAAGCTTTCTTATTGATGGGCTTGGATAGTTTACCACTTAGCTTTAACGTAAAATGCAACCCTGATAGTGCAATAGAATTAAGAGAAGAGTATCCAGATGCGATTTTGCCGGGCTACCATATGAATAAAAAACATTGGAATACCATTGTGGTGAGTGGATTGAAGAATGCTATGCTGAAAGAAATGATTGATGATAGTTATGATTTGGTGAGGGGGAAGAAGTGAGTGGGCAGTGGGCAGTGGGCAGTGGGCAGTGGGCAGTGGGCAGTGGGCAGTGGGCAGTGGGCAGTGGGAGGATATTTCTATTTATGAAGGTAAATGAAATAAGTTAAAATTCAACAATTCAGCAATGAAACAATTCAGCAATGAAACAATTCAGAAATAAAAAAATGCAACAATGAAACAATACGGCTTATTAATATTCTTAGTACTCATGGTTGGTGGAGCATTTTATTTTTTAGGAAAGAAAAATGGGAGTGCTGATGCAAAAGTAACGATGGTTGAAAATGTGGAAATGATAAAGCAGATAGCGGAGTTATCGGCCTTGGACGTAACAGGCAACTTGAATTTGAAAGTAAGTAATAAAGGAGATGAGAATGGCGTATGGTCAAAATTTAAAAATTATTTTGCTGAAAATACCTTGCAAGTAAATTTGCCATACGAAGCAAAATATGGTGTAGATATGAGTAATCAAAAAATGAGCATAGATACAAAAGCAGCAATTGTAAATATATCATTACCCAATTGCAAGCTGATGAGTTTGCAATTGAAAATGGATAGGATGGAAACAATGACTCAAACAGGTTTGTTTGCTAATGCAACGATGGATGATTTGGTAAAGGCACAAAAACAGTTGTACGCAAAAGCATTGCAGCAACTAGAAAATGACCCCAAATTTTTAAAACTATCAGAAGAGCATATTGCTACAATTTTAACCAATTATTACAAACCACTTGGATACAAAGTAAACTGTATTTTTGGTAACGTTAAACCTACATCGCCATTACAATAATATTACAAAGAATCTAATTTGAAATAACCAAGATTAATTTCATCTTTTGGCAAATTGTCTATTTTATTTTGCGAAATATTAATGCTGAAATTGTCTTTTATTTCTGCTGATAAAATGTCGTTTATTTCAAAAATGTCATCTACATCCACACCATACTTATCATCGATATGTGAAGTGGCTATGTTGCCAAAACCAGTATGTAAATAAAATGCCGTTTTTTTTGCAGCGGCTATGGCTTCGCTTTTATCTTTAGCAACCGTGAGCATTTTATAGTGAAACTCATCAAAATGATTTTCTTTATAGCCACCTAGATTTAAGAAAAATAAACTATTATTACTATTGCTCTTGGTTTGTTTTTCTGAAATGCTTATTGCATAACCGTCCACATTGGTAACTGCTATCCAACCATCAATATGTATTTTGCCTGAGTTTTTCCAAAAAGCTTTTATATCTCGTATTAAATCTCTTAGCTCTTTTGCAATACCAAAAAAAATATCGTGCTGCTCTGTATGACGACCTTCTGGTTTGCAGCCAAGTAATAGCATAAAAAGTTTATATGACATATTTAAAATAAATTTTATAAAGCTACAAATAAATGAAATGAAAATAATTTATTAACTTCAAATATAAATTAAAATATTATGGAAGAAGACGAAAAATTTTCGGATGACCCAAATGAACATATGAAGATTGAGAATGAGTTTTTAAAAATAAAATTAAAGGCTCAATATGGGGATGCATTTTTTATGCAGGGTGATGCTGAAATACCTCCTGAAATTGAAAACCAATTTTTGAAGAATATGATTGCGTTTGAAGAGAATTATCAAAATGCGGAATACACAACGGTGTATGAAAAAATAGGAAGTCCGGCTTACAAAAGGATAGATGAAATGACCGAGAATGAAATTTCAGAAGCATTGACACAGGTAACCACTCAAATGGAAGAGCATGGCATTGCATTGGATATTTGTGATGGCCCTTACCCCGACGAAGTAATTTATACATTTATAACGGAAGAATTATTTCCACATGAAATAGAAAAGGAATCGATGTTTGGAGGTACTTGGAATTTTATTTATGAAGAGTTTCATCCGAATGATAAAGTGGAAATAGAGAAGAATACGCACGAATTTTTGAAACATTGGTTTGCAAAAGAATTTAATGAGTATAGTAATGAACTAGATTATCATTTTATAACCGCAGATGGTAAGGAATTAGATAGGCCTGCTCTGTTTGAGAAAATGAATATGTTTTTTGATTCGTTTACAGCATTTAAAAATGACGGATACAATATCGATGAAATAAAATTTGAAATGTATGAACCAGATAATGGAATGGGGCATGCAGAGGGCGTATTGAAGTACGATGCTGTAATGGAAAATGGAGAAATATTGCACTACGAAGGACCTTACAAATTATATATGAAAAGGGAAGACAAATATTGGAGCGTATGTTATTTTGTGATGCCAGGTTTTGAATGGTAGGTTTATTATAGTTGAGTGTACTCACATCAATAGTATTGCATAAAATAAAGAGCTTTTTAACCACCGTACAAAATTTTCTTTAAATCGGATACAGTGTTAGAACTACCTTGATACTTATTTAATTTAAAGGTTGATATTCTTGTTTCTGGTTTTATATTTAATTTTTCATACTCTTTAAAAGTGAGGTAAAAAAATTCATTTTGATAAACACTCCAGATAATATGATTGGTATTTGGAAGAACGGTGATATTGTTATTGTAATATGCTAAAACTCTATTAACTCCATAGCTTGCTGCATTTATGTAGCTAAGTTTTATAATATTATTTTTTTCATCAACAAATGTTGCACTGATAGGGATGCCACTTGGGTAGGTAGGCATATCGCAGTTCCAATAGCCAAAGCCATCAATGGTAAATGAACGAAGCAGGTTTTCTTTTAAAGTCTCAGCTCTATGAAACTTTTCTACAATTAATGATTGAATAGAATCGTTTCTTTTTTGTCTTTCTTGATTTGTAATATTAGTATTTAATATATTTTTTTCTATCGCTATTATTAAGGAATCATATATTTTCTTCGCTTTACGTAATTCTAAATTCCTGGCATTTATTAAAATATTTAATTCCTCTACTCGCTTATTTTCTATTTCAGTTATTTTATTTTTTGCAATGATTACTGCATTATTTGCTTCTGTTTTTTTATTCTCATCATCTATTCTTTTCTCCTGCAAAGCAAATGTATCTTGTTGCTTTTGCTCATAAGTTACCCTAGTTTTTTGTACATCATAATATGCTTTTATTTTTTCATTGTAAACTGTTATTGCATTATCATAATTTTTGCCTTCAAGCACTGGTTTTACTTTGTATTGAACAGACTTTTGCCCTAAGCTAAATTTTGCCATATATCCTTTGCCAGCATCTGTACGAATAAGTTCAACATTGTCCCATTCTGTTTTCGAATCTTCTCCTACTGTTTCTATTGACTTATCTAGCACTTCAAATTTTAATTTATCGTATGCTAACAACTCTTCAAAACTTGCAGGTTCGATAATGATTTCAATCGTTGCGTTTTTGCCACTTGCTTTTTCTGGCATTATTGGTTTTATGGTTGCATCTCTTTCTGGTATTTCTATTGAATTTGTAATAATTTCACTTTGGCGTATTGGTTCATATTGTGGTAAGGCAATTGTGTTTGCCGTGTTTTGTTTTGGGCTTTTTGTCAAATCATTTACTTCATCCTTTCCTTTATTAATCCATTGCCCAGTAGTCGTATCAAGTATATAGAGATTTGTATTTTTTTCGTTATTGGTACTTACTAAATTGAGCTGCGGTTTTGCATTTGGATTTACAAAAAGCAATTCGTTATTTGAATATGCTTTTATGTCTATCATGCCGCTGCTTACAAATGTATATTTTACTCCTGCACTATCATAAGTCATGGGTATGCCTGCCATGTAGTAATCTAGTGGATCATTAAACTCTCTTGCACGCACTTCAATTTTACCTGTTACAATTTCACCTTTATTATTGAGCACAGCATTTTTAGGAAAAATTATGATAGAGCCATTTTTTGTAAATAATGTATCACCAACTTCTGCATCATACATAAATGTTTCGTAAGGTACATTTATGGCTGGCATTGGGGGTTTTATGGCAGATTTTAATAAAGCTAAATTGGTATTTGGCGTATCAATATTTTTAGTTTTTGTAATGGTAAAAATCACAAATGCTATTATGCCAACAACAGCAGTTACCATTAAGCCTTTAATTATTTTTGTAAAATTATATTTGGCCTCCTTTGATGTAGATTGAGTAGCGGAATTTAATTGTGTTTCCATGGCAGCCCAATTCTTTTCCATATTACTATTGCCCATTGGTACATTACTTTCTTTTTCCCTTAATATGTTATCGTAATTGCTCATCTTAATGTGTAGTATTAAGTGAAATAATATTGTTTTCTATTTTGCTTTTTAGTAATCGCCTTGCTTCGCTCAAGTAGTAACGACTAGTGCCTACAGGTATTTTCAGTAGCTCTGCAATTTCTGTATGGTTGTATTCTTCATACACATATAAGTTAAAAACTGTGGATGCATTAATTGGCAATTGCTTTATCGACTTTTGTATTTCGAGTGCGCTCATTTTATGTAATACCGTTTCTTCAATGGCATATTCTACCTCATACGATTCCTTTATTTCAATAGTTGGTATAGGCGTTTTTAGTCGCACATAATCTATACATGTATTTATTACAATTCTTTTTACCCAGCCCATTATTTTTCCATCTTCTTTGTAGTTGACTATATTTTTAAATACTTTAAACATGGCGTCGTTATACAGGCTAGCACATATTTCGGTATCGTTTGTATATCGAGTACAAACTTTCATCATTTCTTCATAACAAAGGGCGTACAATGCTTTTTGCATAAGCCTATTATTGTTTACACAGCCATTGATAATATGTGTTAAGTTTTGTTCCAAATTTTTTATATTAAATAGTTTCTACCATATAAAACGAGTATGACTATGCAAAGTGTTGGAAAAAATGAAAATATTTTTTAAATGAGTAAGGCTACCAGATTCGATGGTAGCCTTACTTCTTAAACTTAATACTTTTATACTTATTTCACCGCCTCAATCCCTGGCAATTTTTTCCCTTCAAAATACTCCAACAACGCACCGCCTCCAGTACTCACATAACTTACTTTATCTGCCAAGTCAAATTTATTTACAGCGGCTACACTATCGCCTCCGCCTAAGAGAGAGAATGCACCCTTACTAGTAGCATCTGCCACAGCTAGTGCAACTTGTTTTGTGCCATTCTGAAATTTTTCCATTTCAAAAACACCCATTGGGCCATTCCATAAAATCGTTTTCGATTTGCCAATTACTTCGCTAAAAATACCAATGGCTTTTCCGCCAATATCCAACCCCATCCACCCATCGGGTATTTGGTCGCTTGGGCAATCTTTTGTATTGGCATCTGCAGCAAACTTGTCGGCAATGGTGCTTGTTTCTGGTAAGTGAATGCTTACTTTTTTCTGTTTTGCTTTTTCTAAAATATCCAATGCGGTTTGTAGTCTTTCATCCTCACAAAGTGAAGCGCCAATCTTGCCGCCTCTTGCTTTTAAAAATGTGTAAGCCATACCGCCACCAATAATAATATCGGTAGCTCTGTCTAATAAATTTTCTATAATTAATATTTTATCTGAAACCTTTGCGCCACCAATAATTGCTGTAAAAGGTTTTTCTGTTTGGTGCATTACTTTTTCTGCACTGTTTACTTCGGCTTCCATAAGCAAACCAAACATTCTATTTTCTGTAGTAAAGTTTTTTGCAATAACCGCTGTACTTGCATGCGCTCTATGTGCAGTGCCAAATGCATCATTCACATACACATCACCAAGCATACTTAGTTTTTTGGCAAACGCTTCATCGCCGGCTTCTTCTTCTTTATGAAAACGAAGGTTTTCTAACAGCAATACTTCTCCTCCACGTAACATATTCGCCGTCATGCCTGCTTGAGAGCCGATGCAATCTTCAGCAAAAAAAACTTTTGTTTCTCCACCAAGCAATTTGTGTAAATGTTTTACCAAGTGTGTTAAAGAAAATTCATCTGTTGGTCCATTCTTTGGTCTTCCAAAATGGCTCATTAAAATGACACTACCACCATCTGCCAATATTTTTTTAATGGTTGGGATTGCACCCACCATTCTATTATCGTCGGTAATATTAAATTTGTCGTCTAGCGGCACATTAAAATCTACACGCACTAGGGCTTTGTGGCCTTTAAAATTGAAGTCGGAAAATTTGCTCATGGTATAAAATTAATTTGCAGAAAAACGTTTTTTCTTATAGAAACGTAAATTTAGTGAAACTATTTTACCTGAGTATTATTTTCCTTATGGTAAATTTTAAACGTTTTCTTTATAATAGACACAATAGTAGTAGCCAATATTGAACCTAAGGTAGCTAAAAATATATCTTTTTGTGCATCCCAAATATCGCCTTGTGTGCCTAAGTAAGCTGCCCCTTGCGCAGGAAAAAATACATCGGCCACGCCCCATTCTACTAGCTCATAAAAACCACTTATAGATAAAGTAATTTCTATAGGTAAAGCCCAACCCACCCAAGTTGGAAATTTGAAATAGTTTAAAAATAATTCACGCATAGGGTAGGCAAGTAAAAAGCCAAACGAAAAATGTACAATTCTATCGTAATGGTTTCTTTCTTGATGCAGCAAATCTTTTAGCCAATACCCAAAAGGGTTTTCGGCATAGGTGTATTTAGCGCCATATACATGTAAGCATAAATATATTGTGATAAGTAAAAAACTCAAATCACTAAATTGGTGCTTCTTAAAAGTAAAGATGATATACCCCAGAAAAATAAACACCAAGGCGTTTTCCATTATCCAGTTTTTCATATCGGTAGTACCTATTAATGTACTCAACCATAAACTGAAAAAAATAATACAAAAAGCAATCAGCCATTTGTTTTTTAAAAATGGCGTTCTAAAAGTTGAAATTGCATTGGAGAATACCATAAAATATAAATTTAGTTTTGGGGAGATTGTGAATCTCGTATATTTTTTTGTACTGCTACAGCACCAAATATAGCCAAAACAAATGCAAAAGAATAAAACCCTTTTTCGCTTGGAAGCATGCTTGCGTTAAACAAACCCACTGCCAACAATACAATACAGAGTACTACTGCAAACCAACTTAACCCATAATATATATCGGTTACAGCAATGCCCTCTAATTTATCTCTTACTGCTTTTTGAACAGATACTGCAGAAAATAATCCAAACATAACTACCGTAAAATAATACCCTTTTTCGTTTAACAACATGTCTGACCTCCACAATCCAATAAAATAGCCAATCATACCAATAGCCATAGCAGCCCAAGAAGCTGCAATAAATGCATTAGATGGTTTTTGTAACATACAAATTAGTTTTGGTTAAAAATAATGAAAGACCAAATGTAGAGGCAGTGCTGGTATAAAAATCTTAATGGTATGCTAAATAACATTTTGTTAGAGTAACAAGTTGATGTGCTGTATTAAGAATATTCTATACAATTTAAAAGTTTTGTATCGAGAGAATTTTTAAAGGGGAATTATAAAAACGTAATGGGATGTTTTTTTGTTAGTTAAATACTATCTATCATGCATCTTTTTTTTCAAAAAAGATCAAAGTGCTATACGAAAATTTTGTATAGTAATATCCTGGCAATGAAAGGGTGAAACTACATACTTTTAGCTTCAGTAAGCGCACTTATTCTGCGCATATATTTTTTCTACATTGCCACCTCTACTGCCTCTGATTTTGAATAATTAAACTAAGGGTAATGTGTATTTTAAAATAAATTTTTTAAACTGAAGAACTATACTGATTATTAAAAATTTGCAACATCATTTTCAAATCATCTAGCGTATTTATATCTTCCACTTTTTTATCTTTTCTCCAGCGGCTCATCCGTGGAAACCTAAGTGCTACGCCACTTTTATGTCTTTTACTTTCTGCAATACCTTCAAAGGCTAATTCAAATACAAGCTCTGGTTTTACAGTTCTTACAGGGCCAAACTTTTCGATAGAATTTTTTTTTACAAAATTATCTACTTGTGCAAATTCTTTATCTGTAAGACCACTATAAGCTTTTGCAAATGTTACTAGTTTTTCTCCATCTCTTACGGCAAAAGTATAATCGGTATATAAATTACTTCTTCTACCGCTACCTTTTTGTGCGTAAATCAATACCGCATCTATTGTTAAAGGAGCTATTTTCCACTTCCACCAATCGCCTCTTTTCCTGCCATTTTTATATTCGCTATTTTTTCTTTTTAGCATTAAGCCTTCGCTGCCTTTGTCTCTACTCTGTTTTCTTATTTCTATTAAATCATTCCAGTTTTCAAAATCAATAATGGGTGATAAATGTAAACAAGCTACATTCATTTTTCCAATAATTTCTTCCAGTTTTTTTCTCCTCTCCTTCATCGAAATCATTCTGATATCTTCACCATTTTCTTCTACCAAATCATAAGCAATGAAACCTACTGGTGCTTCTTTTAATTGTTTTGCTGTAATATTTTTTCTGCCAATTCTAGTTTGTAAAGCTGAGAATGGAAGAGGCGCAAAAGTTCCTTCTTCTGGCGGAGTTGCTAGACTGATTATTTCTCCATCAATGGCGGTTCCATTGGGCAATAAATCTTGTAATATTTTATACTCGGGAAATTTATCTGTCAGTAATTCTTCTCCACGGCTCCACACAAACAATTCATTGTTTCGTTTTATAATTTGTCCTCTAATGCCATCCCATTTCCATTCTGCCTGCCATTCACTTTCGCTACCTAATTCGCTCACTTCATTTTCTATAGCATATGCAAGATAGAAAGGGTAGGGCTTGGAATCATCAGCCGCACTGTGTTCTGTACTCATCAATTCATCAAAAGATATGGTTGCGGGGTTCCAATCACCCATGATCCTGTGTGCAATAATGGAAGAAGAAACAGATATTGTTTTTGCAATCGCATTCACCATTAATTTTTGCGATACACCAATTCTAAAACCACCCGTCATCAATTTGTTAAAAACAAAAATTTCGCTTCTGTTCATTTTTGCCCAGGCTTCTGTTACAAATTGTTGTTTTATAGCATCGTCTTCTTTACCAATTGATCTCAATAAATTCATGTAATGTGTGAGTGAATATTCCACTACATCATTTGTATCTATATTGCTTTCAGGAATAAGCAATGAAATGGTTTCTGCTAAATCTCCCACGGTGTGATAACATTCCTCAAACAGCCATGGTTCTATGTGGGCTGCTTGCATACATGCACTACGAAGCAATGCGCTATTAATGGAACGCTTAGGTCTTCTGCCAGTAAACAGTGCTATTACCCAAATTTTATCTTCGCTATTTGCTTCTAAAAAATACGCAACAATTGCCTCCAGCTTAGCGGTGGTTTTTGTGGTAGTAGCCAACTTCATTATTAATACTGCAAAACGTTTCAAGAAATATATTTTAGATTATTAGAAGTTAGACACAAGATTATTACAATTTATTTTTATTTATTCAGATAACGGACAACTGACAACGGACGACAGACAACAAAGCATATAAGAAAAGAAACATCACACTTAAGTATGAACCCAACACCGAACACCAAACGAGAAACTATCCAACGAGAAACGACCCAACGAGAAACGACCCAACGAGAAACGATTAACCGAGAAACGATTAACCGAGAAACGATTAAAAAAATTTAACCATCCACAATCGCTGCTTCATTTTCTTCGTTACCATATTCCGTTTTTACTTCTGCAGCTTCTATGCCTTGCTCATTCAAGTACCTACTAAAAGTTGCTTGAAACCCATGCGTGGCGTATACTCTTTCTGCACCGGTTGCTTTTACGGCACTTAGTAATCCATCCCAATCGCAATGGTCACTTAATGCAAAACCCGCATCGGCATTCTTTCTTCGCATATTGCCTCGCACTTGCATCCAACCGCTGCAAATACCCGTTGCATAAGGAGCAAAACGTTTCATCCATGGACTACCTTCCGCACTTGATGGTGCAATTACAATGCAACCTTTTAATTCTTCCTTCGTAGTTTCAGGCGTTATTCTTTTTACATCAGGCAATGCCCACCCTGCAGCTTGTAATGTTTTGTGTACGTTGTATACAGCACCATGTGCATATATGGGTAAGCCTGTTTCTGCCAATGGTTTCAAAATGCGTTGCGCCTTTCCTAAACTGTATGCAATAAAAACACTAGCTTTTCCATTTTCTTTATTATCTGCAATCCACGTTTTCATTTCATCAAAAATTTGCTGCTGTGGTTGCCATTTGTAAATGGGTAATCCAAATGTACTTTCTGTAATAAATGTATGACACTTTACAGGTTCATAAGCGGTGCTTATGCCATCATCTTCTGTTTTATAATCACCTGTAAATACCCATACTTCACCTTTATATTCTACTCTTAGTTGTGCACTACCAATGATGTGCCCTGCGGGAAAAAGAGATACGCTCACACCATTCATAAACACAGGTTCGTTCCAACCAATAGATTGGTAATCGTTATCTCCCAAACGCAGTTGCAGTATAGGTTTGGTATCGGTATGACAAAGGTATTTTTTACTTCCAAATCTTGCATGGTCGCTATGGCCGTGGGTTATTACTGCAAAGTCCACAGGCTTCCATGGGTCTATATAAAAATTGCCTTGTGGGCAAAAAAGTCCTTTGTTTGTGAATTCTATTAGAGGCATAATTTATACTATTCAATAATCATTCTTGAAAGATATACGAAATTGCTTTTATATCGGACTGTGATGTGAATTATGTAAGTTTAAAAAGAAATATTGATGTTAAATCTTATTTAACATTGCAAAAAATTGTAAAATAAAGTATTGCTTAAATATTCTCATGTAAGCTTAATTGATTCTCTACCCAATCATAATAACGTTTATTTTTAAAATCAAACCAAGAATTTCTATTCACACCTGAGTTGTCTATTAAAAACTTAAATTCTCTAAATGGGTGTTTTCTGTTTAGTGCATTAAATAAATCTTCTTGCAATTTTTTATTATTTACTTGCTCTGCAAAATCTTCCATTACAGTAAACGAGTCGTTCGATTCCATTGCATGTACTTCTTTATAATCTAAATAATTTTCATCCAATTTGTCTAATTCTTCTTCCCAAGCTTCTGTATCCATACTAAAATTCTTTTCTGTGTTGGGTACAAAAATTAACTCACCATTTTGTTTATGATAAAAAGCTCTAAAGCCGCAGTCTAATTGGTCTGCAATTTCTTTTATTTGTTCTTTTGTGAAAGTGGGCATATTGCAAAGTATTTACTATCTTAAAAGTATAAAAACTATTTTAAAGTGGAATTACTTTTGAAATAAATTATGAAATTTAAAATTGTAAAACCTTAATAGAAAGCTATGCAATGAAAGGCTAAAACCTTATTACCTTATTGGGTTAATAAAGTTGGTTTGTATGGTGGTTTTGCTTTTTCTACTTTGGTTTGATGAAGGTTTACAGGAAAGGATGATTTATAGTTCGCTTTAAAATTTTAACCGCTCTTAAAGTTCAATGATAATGTACTAGCTTTTGTGTCATATCAAATCGTTTAGTAAGAGATATTGGCTTTTAAATCGTTTTCTTTTGGGATATTAAAAAAGATAAAAATGATTTATTCTGAAACTTACAAGATTGCATAATTCCAAGAAAAATTAAATATTGATTGATACCATTAGAAAAATAGGTAGAAATTTTTCTTTGAACAGCTATGTGTCTTAATCCTCTTTCTGCCATATTATTATTCCATGGTATATTATCATACTCAGTAAACGTAAATAGTATATCCCAATTTTTTTTCAATCTAGCTTGGTATTTAATTGTGATTTCAGATTGGTAAATTTCAAGAGCTAACTTTTTTTCATAAAATATTTTTATTCCTTTTTTAAATTTATTAAAATGGCGCTTTTTTGAACCGTATTTTTTTATTGTTTCAAAAATTGGAATTATTAGATTTCTTAAATCAGAAATAAATTTTTCATACTCTCCGTCAAATGGATTTTTTCTTAAATCTTCATTTAAGTCTCTTATAAGGTGAACCCAACACTTTTGATGCTTGGTATTTATTGACTCATAACCTGGATAAAAATCTGCTACGAGTATTCCTTTATAATTTATTAGAATGTCATTAATTGTTTTTATTTCTCTTGTTGAAGTTTCTTTAAAAACTACATGTTTCCCATCAGTAATTATCCATGCATAATGGCAATTCCCTCTAACGTTTATTTTAGTTTCATCAATATGTATAAATGGGCTTTTTAGAATTTCAGATAGATTTTGGTTATCAGTTTCAATATAATTTGATGCAAAACTCATTAAAATTGTACTCACTCCACCTACGCTTATATTTTCATTGAATAACTCTTTTAAATTAATTTGAATTATTTCAATTGGAAGCCGAAGAAATACTCTTTGGTAAATAATCCAAGACTTAAAATTATGTCCAAAATGTTTTCCTTGTATTTTTTCAATTTCTGGAGGCAAGAAGTTTTTTTTACATTTATTGCAATAACTTTTGTAGCCTGAATATTTTATTACTGTCTTACGTATTGAATTTTTTGAAAATATAATATCTGTTAAAATATGTTCTGAAATTTTATCAGTTTTCGTTAACTTATTTTTATGGGTTGTACAATATTGTCTTGAGCATACTGAAACTATTTTTTTTGCTTTTGGAATTATTCTCCTAGCCCCCTTATGTCCTATACTATTATCTCCTGTTTTGATTTTTGTAGAGCTATCTTCTCTAGGCTTTTGAAATGTAATTTTTTTAGAATCATATCCATTATGAGCAAACTTCAAAATATTTGTAAACTGAGTATATACTTCTGTACTTACTTCTGTAATTAACTGCTTGGGCTTATCAACAAATTCAATTTCTTGTAAAGTATTTCCTGATTCGTTAATCTTAATTAAGATATTAAGAAGTGAAATCAAGCAATTGCAATCATCTAAATTATAGTTTATAAGTTTAGATTTATAATTTTCAAGATGTTCTTTTTCCCACTTCAATCTCCAAGTAATACTTTGCATTCCATCTGCATTATCTGATTGCCAAATAAAGTTTAAGAACTTTCCTAGTTCTTTTAGTCGATTTGAGTAAACAGGGAAATATATCTTGCCAAAAATGAAATTATTCAGATTGATAAGACGTTTATTCAAATCTGTAATATCTGTTTTATATTTTTTGCCTAAATATTCTATCGCTTTATTTTCAAAACTTCCGTAATGGTAGATAGCTGTATTTTTACATTGGCTTATTTTTTTAAGAAAACTTAACCAAATAGAACTTTCCTGAAGTTCATTATCTGCCCAAAAAGAATAAGATTCTACCTTTTCATTTTCATAAATGGACATTCCAATAAGATAATAAAAATTTCTTTCTGGGAGACTTTCAAAGTCTATGAAAATTGCTTTGGCGTATTTTAGAAGTTCAGGTAATTGCTGTATATATATCTTTTTAGTTCTTAAAGCTAAAGCTTGCAACTCGTTCTTATGAATTAATATCTGACTTGAGATTGATTTCCTTATTTTTCTTGGCTTATAAATGTAAGAAAGCTGTTCAATTGTAAATATTCCTTTCTTTTTGTATTTCTCTAAAATTTTCGGGGTTACTCTATCAAGTAAACTAATACTATCATTTTTTATTGCTTTAGCTTTACATTGCTTTTGAAATTCGCAAACAACGCAATGATTATTTAAAATTAATGGAGGTTCATTTAATGATATTGCAGAAATTATTTTTTCTACTTCTTTATAGTGACCTTTAATATTTAACTTTACAGGCTTAAGATTTTTCCCACAAATTATTTTGGCTTGTTCTGGCAATCCAAATTTTGTATTTTTTAAAAAATGGCCTAAACATGAAAATAATAGTGCATTTATTTTTGAAATCTTTTCGGTTGGCGAAATAAATACAGGTATTACTAAAGATTTATGATATGCATTTTGTGATTTTATTTTCTCAAGGATTACAAAATCTATGGAGAAATTTTGCAAATCAAATCGTTGGTTTACCAAAAATATTTCATCAATATTTAAAGTTTTATTTAATTTATTCTTAATTTGTATCTCTTTTAAATATTCTTCTTTTATTCTTCTTTTTTCTTCTTTATAAAATAACTCATATTCAGTTTTTACACCTTTTACATTTGCTAGCTTCAAATACATCTTGTATTTACAATATAAACTACTTTCAATTATTTCATTTGTGATTTTCATAATCTTTGAATAGACTCTGTAATAATGAATTAATTTATTTTGCCCTATTGCAGATGATTGATATTGTCGTTATTCAATAAAAGCAAAGACAATGGAAGATATATTAAAAATTGAAACTTTTTGTATCTGAATATGACCTGCGGGGAGCATGTTGTAATGTTTTATGTAATAGGCTTATTGGGTTAGAGTATCATTTTTCCATGAAAAACTTCTAACATGCGTTATTAATTCTTGCCATGCTTCTTCAATTGGCGTACCTTTTTCACATTGTTCTTGAAACTTCGTTTTTGGCATCAACCCTATTTCATTAAACATGGGTATTACTTCTTTGTGTTTTCTTATATCAACGGTTACATGGATTATTTGCCCTCGTGCATTTTTTTAGTTGTTATACCTGCTATTGCCGCCATGGTAAAATATTTTTGTAATTTAAATACAATAACTTGTTTTTTATTTTGTTTTCTACAAAAAAGTGAGGGATATTTTACATATTGAAGATGGGTAACTGTTAATTAAATCAAATATTACAAAATCAAAAAGTACATACTTAAACTTTAACAGTTGAGTGATGTAAATAAAATCTAAAAATTCAAATAAGTTATTCATACAATGTGCATTATTCACGTGGAAAACTTATAAAAAACGCTGTATCCTTTAGCTGTATTAGATTAGGCACGTTTGTAAACATTCTGTGAAAAACTATTAGAATTATTTATATGAATTAAGTATTACTATTGCAGAGAAGCAAAAAGGATGCTCAGCAAGAGCATCCCTAAACTTTAAAATTTCTTTGGTAAGGTTAATCCCGCAAGATTAATTGAACAAGACGTTTATTGCCATCAAAAAAGTTTCATTCATCGTCAAATTTCTGGAGCTTCTTTGGTGGTATTTTTATTTTGTGAAATTAGGCAACTCGAATTTGATTCCAAAATGATATTATTAACATTATCATTTTTTCTTTCTGAAAAGGCTTTCTGTACTGAATTTCATTGGGGATAATGAAGATTAGCAAACAAATTCTCCACAATCTCCGTTTCCGTCTCCTCCACAATAAAAGCCCAATAATCCCTACATACATGTAGGGACTGCTGACTTTAGCCCCGATAGAAATGGAAATAGGCGAGGAACGAAGCCTATTGTAATGCATAGCGGGATACTGAAGTACAGCAAAGCTTCTATGGCTCATGCTCCAAGGCCCCCTCTATCTCCCCCGAAGGGGGAAGAAACTACGAAGATTAAGTAGAAGATTGACTTGAGATTTTTAGTATAAAAAATGCTCACAATTTTCACAAACTGCAAGCATCAAAAAACTTAACAACAAACACCAAACAATTTATCT
>JAYSWO010000508.1:0-7166 GCA_043717975.1 Ferruginibacter sp.
GGAGATAGGTTAGAAGATGTTTTTATTGGTGGTGCTAAAGACCAAGCAGGGCAATTATATTTGCAAACAAGCAACGGAAGCTTTACAAAAAAAATAGAAAAATCTTTTGAAGATGATAAAGCTTTTGAAGATGTAGCACTTTGCTTTTTTGATGTTGATGGAGATGGCGATAATGATTTGTTTGTAGGCGCAGGTGGCAATAACGAAGCCCCGAGAAGTGTAAGACTACAACATCGTTTATACCTTAATGATGGTAAAGGTAATTTTACAAAGTCTTTAAATAATTTTTCAGAAAATAGTACTAATATATCCGTTGCTATTGCATATGATTATGATGCAGATGCTGACCAAGATTTATTTGTTGGTGGCAGAAGTTTGAGTTATAACTATGGTGCAAACCCTACGAGTAGTATTTATGAAAATGATGGTAAAGGCCATTTTACTGATGTAACCAAATCAAAAGCTAGCACAATTGAAAAAATAGGAATGGTTACAGATGCCCTATGGGTAGACATTGTGGGTGATACAAAAAAAGAATTGGTAATGGTAGGCGAATGGATGAGCCCAAGAATATTTGGTTACACAAATGGAAAATTTGTGGAAACCAATACCAACATTAGTAATATGAACGGCTGGTGGCAAACAATAAAAGCTGCTGATTTGGATGGTGATGGAAAAGAAGATTTGGTATTGGGGAATATTGGAGAAAATTTTTATTTGCAACCAGATTCTGCTGCACCTGTAAAACTTTGGATGAATGATTATGACCAAAACGGTTTGACTGATAAAATCTTTTCGAAAACCATTGATGGAAAAGATGTGCCAGTATTTTTGAAAAAAGAATTTACAGAAATACTACCATCATTTAAAAAAGAAAACCTGAGGCATCATGCATATGCAGATAAAACAATACAAACTTTGTTTAAACCTGAGTTGCTAAAAACGTCTACAGTAAAAATATTTAATTACAGCAGTAGCTGTATTGCTTATAATAAAGGCAATGCTACTTTTGATATTGTTTTATTACCAGTTACTGCTCAATTATCTTGTATGAATGCTATTTTGTGTAAAGACGTTAATGCTGATGGAAAAGTGGACTTGATTTTTGGAGGAAACTTACCTGATTGCTTGCCACAATTTGGTAGATTGGACGCTAGTTTTGGAACAGTTTTATTAAATAAAGAAAATAGAGTTTTTGAAGACCTTTCTTCTTTACAAAGCGGGATAAACGTAAATGGGGTGGTTAGAGATATTCAAAATATAAAAACGAAGAATGGGGATGTGTTATTGTTTTTGAGGAATGATAATTATCCAGTTTTATATAGATGAATAAGCATTAATTAATATTTCGTCAGTCTGAGCTTGTCGAAGACGGGTTATTTTTGAATATAGCCTCTACTATAAATTGCATCGCCTTCGACAAGCTCAGGCTGACATCAAAATATTTGGAAGCAAAAGAACAAGCATTTTAATAATGAATGAAATCAAATTATATCGAAATAAATTTATCGTAATCTTTATAAGTATTGTCATACTTATTTTATCCTGCAATCATAAAAAAATAGAAAATAAACCTATTTTGTTTGAAGCACTCGAAAGTACTCAAACAGGCCTTGATTTTTCAAATAAACTTAGTGCCCGTGAAGATTTTAACATGTTTAAGTACATGTATTTTTACAATGGTGCAGGTGTGGGGGCAGGAGATTTTAATAATGATGGGTTAACAGATTTATTTTTTACTAGCAATCAACATCAAAATAAATTGTTTTTAAATAAAGGGAAACTAAAATTTGAAGATGTAACGCTTCAAGCTAAAATACCAAATGATGGTGCATGGAGTACTGGCGTATCTGTTGTGGACATTAATAACGACGGCTTTTTAGACTTGTATATTTGTCGTGTAGGAAATTTTGAATCGCTACAAAGCCATAACCAGTTTTTAATTTGCAAAGGGTTAAATAAAAATGGTGTTCCATTTTATGAAGATGAAGCCATGCAAATGGGTTTAGCAAAATCCTCCTTTGGCACCCAAGCGGCATTTTTAGATTATGATATGGATGGTGATTTAGATATGTATTTAATGAACCATTCCTTACGCTACACTGGCACTTTTAATGAAAGAAAAACATTTGACAATACTAGAGATAGTCTTGCAGGCGATGTATTATTCAAAAACGAAAAAGGCAAATTTATTGATGTATCAAAACTAAACGGAATAAGTGGCACTGTTATAAGTTATGGATTGGGAATTTGCGTAGCGGATATTAATATGGATGGATGGCCTGATATTTATATAGGAAACGATTTTCACGAAAATGATTATTTATACATCAACCAAAAGAATGGAACCTTTGCTGAAACCTTGCAAACACAAACCATGCACACAAGCCAATTTAGCATGGGGGTAGATATAGCAGATATAACCAACGATGCCGCTCCTGAAATTATTTCGATGGATATGTTGCCTTATGACCCAAAGATTTTGAAACGTTCTTTAGAAGAGGATGATTATAATTTATTTAATTTTAAGGTGAAAGCAGGTTATCATCCACAGTTTAGTAGAAACGCCTTACAACTAAACGATGGTAGAGGGATGTTTAAAGAAACTGCCATGTATTCAGGTGTAGAAGCTACAGATTGGAGCTGGGCAGCGTTATGGACAGATTTTAATAATGATGGCTGGAAAGATTTATTTGTAAGCAATGGTATTCCTAAACGATTAAATGATATGGATTATGTAAATTATGTAACGAATACTGATATTCAAGATAAGATCCGATCTAATAAAATGGATGAAAAGGAAATGGCTTTAATAAATAAATTTCCTGAGATAAAACTCCCCAATAAGTTTTTTTTAAATATGCATGATGCAAAGTTTCAAGATATAGGATTACAAATAAAAAATGATAAGCCTACATTTAGCAATGGTGCCGTGTATGCCGATTTTGATAATGATGGAGATGTGGATGTGGTGGTAAATAATATTGAAGACCCTGTATTGTTGTATGAAAATAAAACCAACAAAGCCGATACAAATAAATGGATTGAATTAACACTAAAAGGTGACGAACAAAATATAAATGCCATTGGAGCAAAAGCAATTGTATTTGCTAAAAATGAAATGAGAACATATGAAAAATATCCTGTGCGTGGTTTTCAAAGTAGTATGGAAATACCATTGCATATAGGCTTGGGAAGTGTATCAATAGATTCAATTTTACTCATATGGCCAGATAATACATACGAAAAAATTAGCTACAAAACGGATACAATCCAAGCAGTAACTTATAAAAAAGGTTTGCCATTTTTTGATTATAGCACAGTAACAGATTTTAATAAACCAACAAATACGGCAAAAGATATAACTACTGAAACAGGGTTATTGTTTACACATGAAGAAAATAATTTTAATGAATTTGATAGAGAAGGCTTGATGCCTTTTATGGTTTCAAGAGAAGGTCCTGCATTGGCAGTAGACGATGTGAATGGAGATGGATTGGATGATGTGTTTATTGGTTCAGCAAAGTTTATAAAACCCATATTGTTTTTTCAAGATGCCAATGGCAAGTTTAAAAAATCAACACAAATTGCTTTAGACAATGATAGCACATACGAAGATGTAGATGCAAATTTTACAGATGTAAACAATGATGGATTTAAAGATTTGTTGGTAGCAAGTGGCGGTAACGAATTTTATGGCAATAGCGAAATGCTTTTACCAAGAATATATTTGAATGATGGTAGAGGAAATTTTGCGAGAAAGAAAGATGCATTTTCTTCCAGCATTCAGCTTACCGCATCGTGTATAAAACCATATGATTTTAATGCGGATGGTTTTGTAGACTTATTTATTGGGGGCAGAGCCGTACCGTGGGAATATAGCAAAACACCTACCTCCTACTTATTACAAAATGATGGCACAGGGAAATTTATTGATGTAACAAATACTTACAATGCTGATTTAGCAAAAGTTGGATTGGTTACAAATGCTGCATGGGTAGATTTGGATAAAGATGGCAAAAAGGATTTGGTAGTAAGCTTAGAATGGGGCGGTATTGTTGGTTTTAAAAACAACAAAACAAGTTTTGAGAAAAAAGTAATCACTAGTAAATTGGGTTGGTGGAATTTTGTTTTTCCGCTTGACATAAATGGCGATGGCTACGAAGACTTAATAGCAGGAAACTTAGGGGAAAATAATCGTTTTTATGCAAATGAAGAAAACCCTGTAAACCTCTATTATAATGACTTTGACGACAATGGAAAGAAAGAACAATTTCTTACCTACTTTTTATTGGGCAAAGAAATACCTTTTGCAGATAAAGATGAATTAACCAAACAATTGCCTTCCTTAAAAAAGAAATTTTTATATGCAGAGGATTTTACCAACAGCCCTTTAAAAGATATAGTAGGTGCTGAAAAAATGGCCAAAGCTGAAAAACTACAAGCCAATTATTTTTCCAATGCATTTTTGATAAATAATGGCAACTGGAATTTTAGTGTACAAAAATTTCCTTGGCAAGCTCAATTATCTTCTTACAAAACTGCTGTAGTTATAAATTATACAAAAGACAGTTTACCCAATATTTTACTTGCAGGTAATTTTTATCAAAGCAATATTAGACTTGGAAAATATGATGCAGATTATGGAACTGTTTTGTCAAATAATGGCAAAAATAATTTTACTGCAGAAAATCTACATGATATTATTATTAAAGGCGAAGTAAGGCATATTTTACCAATAACAATAAAGGGAGAAAGATCATTCATTTTAGTGAAAAATAATGATTCTGTTCAGGTAATAAAATTGTAAAATTCAAAAAATATTCCATTACCTTTTAAAAACAGGTTGATAAATTTTGGTTATCCAAATATTAGAATCAAGTATTTTTGACCTGTCAGTTATTAAAGATTGATATGGAATTGCAGGAGCACTCAATTTAAAGTCAGTTAAATAATTACTAAACTCTGCCAAACATTTTTCAACATTTGTAGCGCCACCTTTTATCTCAGCTTCTAACAAAGCACCTTTAATCATAAATTTTGGCAAAAATTCTCCACTAGCTTTTAACGGAATATTTACAGGTATTGCAATCATTACATCTAACGTATTTCCTATTTCACTTTGATGTACATTCATCATTGGAGCATTGGTTCTCGTAGCACCATTTAATACAGCATAGGCTTCAAGTTTTTCTATGCTGTTATATATCTCAGTGGTAGTAGGATATTGTGCATACGTTTTTTTAATAGAAATTAAGTGAGGGTCAATTACTTTTGTAATATTGGCTTTAAAACCATAAATATTTGTTGGGTTACTGAAGTGATTTTTTATGCTATCAAGCAATTTATCAATATTATCTTTCAACATATTTTTTGAAAAAGGATGTAGCAATTTATCTTTTACATTAGGAGATGATACGAAAGTAGGATTCCAAACTAAACTACAACTCGTATCATTTATGGCTGAAATTTGTAAAAAGCCACTTTGCTTCTTAGTATCCGAGCTTACATTAAAAAAAACGCCATTTACTACTATCTTTTTAAGGTTATAATTTACAACCCCAAAACTAAATGTTGTGTCATTCATCTTTTTACCTGGCCACCATTTTTGCCAAGTATTCAAATCCAATATGTTTCTCGTAAGCGCTGCAGCATTGCAATTGACAGAAACATCTAAAACTTTATCATTTGAAGGTTTAGAAATAGCAAAAATAAAATAACAAACTATTATAATTGAAATAGCAATAACGACCTTTTTCATTTAGTGTTTAATTTTTGTGTTAAAATAATTACCAATAGCACTCCCTTGTTTTTTCCCTTCTGTAATGGCAGATAAAAAGTGTATGCCTCCATAATATCTACTTATGCTTGCTTCATTTGCCGCTTCGGTAATACTATTAAAAGAACGCACAAGCCCTAAATATTCTTTTTCAGTCGTATCTGTAAAGGCAATATTTTTTCCAAGAATATTTTCTACAACAATAGCTGCTGCACAAGATATAACGCTATGCCCACTTGGATATTCAGGAAAAGGAGGTGTTTGCAATAAAGGTTCCCACTTTTCATCAATGATATTTCTGATTGCAGTAATAGGTCTTATTTTTTTACTTTCATACTTTTCTTTCCAACAGCTAATGAAGGCATCGAAAATTACTACACTTGTACTAGCATATAAATACGCCCTTTCAATAGCACTTTTTTTATATGAAAGTATAGACACAATACCCATCCAATGCCCCACAGGTGATGTTTTTTTTGTAGCAAAAGTAAAATGCCCTTTATGATTTGTTACAAAAGGATTATCATCCCAAAAATGTGCTATGGTATCTTCCATAGGAGTAAGCGTTTTACTTTTTGTATAAACTCCCAACATTTCTTTATAAAAATCACTTGATTTATTAATACTGAACATTGGTGAAGCTATTGGTTTAAATTGCGCAGCAGAATCTAGGAGCAATGGTTTTATCAACTTCCAATTTGGTTCTACCGCATCAAAATAATCTGGTGCTGTTTGTTGCCAACGGCTTTTGTCATTATAAACACTGTATTTTGGCATTCCCCTTGTAAGTTTATAATTGTCTTCGCTGGCTCGTTTTAAAATATTATCAGAAATAGTTTTTGCTAAAGAAACAGAATTATCAAAGGTCTCTCTATCTACATTACTTTTAAAAATACTTGTATAGTATATTAATTTTTCATTGATGCTATCTTTCGAAAATACCAATGCTTTTGCGGTAGTTAAAAAAGCAAATACAGCAGCAGCCTCACCATCTATTTTTTTAAATACTTTTAATTCTAATTTTGAAAATCCATTTAACTGATTGATTAAAGATTTTGCAGAACTATCATTATATTTTATAGCTTCATAATATGCAAGATTACAATATGCATAAATACGGCTACTTACTGGTGGAGAAAAAATATCATGTACAATTACATCTGTTAGATTTTTTACACAGTCATTTTGCAAATTAGTAGTATCAATTAATACTTTTTTTTGCTCTGAACAACTCAAGAATATTGAGCCGAGTATAAAAATAAAAAAAACAAATCTTTTGAACATATTATTCTAAATTTTTAACTTGTCCTTTTGTATTAATAATTTGTATTTTGGTAGCATCATTTTTCAATATTAAATATCTACTGCTTTGGCCTTGAAAAGAATT
>JAYSWO010000509.1:0-7148 GCA_043717975.1 Ferruginibacter sp.
GAAAGCGAAAAAATGATGGGCAGAATATTGAAGAAAAAAAAGTGGGATAGAACGTCGTATGTACTTTCGTCAAAAGCATATTTTGGATGGAGAGGAAAAGACAATAAGCCCAACCAAACTGGCAATAGCCGCAAACACCTTACAGAAGCTTGCAATGAGGCGTTGGTAAGAATGCAAGTAGATTATTTAGATTTGTTTTACTGCCACCGTGCAGATAAAAACACACCCATTTTAGAAACGGTACAAACCATGAACACGCTTATACAGCAAGGTAAAATTTTGTATTGGGGCACAAGCGAGTGGACGGGTGTAGAAATTATGGAAGCACATCGTTGCGCAGAAAAATACAACCTCATTGGCCCAACAATGGAGCAGCCACAATACAATCTTTTTGAAAGAAACAAAGTAGAAGCAGACTATGCTGAAATATATAAAAATGTAGGATTGGGTACTACCATTTGGAGCCCACTATCATCAGGCTTGCTTACCGGCAAATACAATGAAGGGTTGCCCAAAAATAGCAGGCTAAACCTAGCAGGGTTTGAGTGGTTAAAAGATAAAGTGCTGCAAGAAGATAAAATAAAAAAAGTAAAAAAACTTGGGGATCTTGCCGATAAATTAGAGGTAAGCCTTGCCGCACTTAGCATAGCTTGGTGTATAAAAAATCCAAATGTATCTACAGCCATATTGGGAGCTACAAAAAAAGTACAACTTATAGAAAATCTAAAAGCGCTAGATGTGTTACCTTTACTTACGGAAGAGGTAATGGAAAAAATAGAAAAAATTGTAAACAACAAGCCTGAAATATTATGAATAGCATGGTGAAAATATATGGCATTGCCAATTGTGGGTCGATAAAGAAAGCATTTTCGTGGTTGTCAGAAAATGGTATAAAATTTCAGTTTTATGATTTTAAAAACGAAGCGCCAACAGAAGCAAAAATTACAAGCTGGTTAGATGTGCAACCGATGGACATTTTACTAAACAAAAAAAGTACTGCATGGAAAGGATTAACTTTGGTAGCCCAAAAAAAGACTTCAAAAAAAGAAGATGCCATAAAAATAATGCAAGCCACACCCAATCTTATTAAAAGACCAGTAATAGAATTTAATGATAAAGTATTGGTTGGGTATGACGAAAATATATATAAAGAAGTACTATTAAGTAAATAATATAAACCAATAAAAATGTATACAATGAAATGAGCCATAGCAAAAGATAATATCAACTTTAATGCTTATTGGCAAAAACATTTCACAAAAATTAAATAAAAATTAAAATATGAAAAGAAATGCAACCGCCGTATGGCATGGCACAGGTAAAGAAGGTAATGGACACCTTACCACACAAAGTACAACACTTGATCATACACAATACTCTTACCTTAGCCGTTTTGAAAACGGAGTAGGTACGAACCCTGAAGAGTTGGTAGCAGCAGCACATGCAGGTTGTTTTACCATGAAGCTTAGCTTTGTATTAAACGCTGCTGGTTTTACAGCAGATACCATTGAAACAAAATGCGATATTGAATTGTTGGATGGTGCTATCACATCATCTCACCTAACGGTAAAAGCTACCGTGCCCAATATTGATAAAGAAAAATTTGATGAGGCCGTGGCAGATGCAAAAGCAAATTGTCCGATATCTAAATTATACAATACAAATATTTCCGCAGAAGCCCAGCTTTCCTGAGATTTTATCTCAGGAAAAAAATAGATTTTATCTCAGGAAAAAAATAGATTTTTTCTCAGGGAAAAAATTAGATTTTGTCTCAGGAAATTATAGCCACGAATTACACGAATTACCACTAATAAAAAACATTCGTGCAATTTGTGGTTATATAAAATATTTTTAAGCAGTTTTTAATAAAAAAATTAACCATGTCATTTACCAACAAAACGATTTTTATAACTGGCGCAAGCCGTGGTATTGGAAAAGCAATAGCACTTCGCCTTGCAAAAGAAGGTGCCAACATTATAGTAGCCGCAAAGAGCACAGAAGAAAACCCAAAACTTGGGGGTACTATTTTTAGCGCAGCAAAAGAAATAGAAGAAGCCGGAGGCAAAGCGCTAGCCGTGCAATGCGATATTAGAGATGAAGCACAAATACAAGCAGCTGTTGATAAAGCAGTAGAAACGTTTGGCGGTATAGATGTACTAATAAACAATGCATCTGCCATTTCGCTCACGGGTACAGAAGCTACAGAGCCAAAGCGTTTTGATTTGATGCATAGTATAAATGTGCGGGGTACTTTTTTTATGAGCAAAGCATGTATTCCGCATTTAAAAAAATCTAGCAATGCTCATATCATTACCCTTTCACCACCGTTAAATATGGATATGAAGTGGTTTAAAAACCACATAGCTTATACATTGAGTAAGTATAATATGACCATGATTGCACTTGGGCTGGCTGAAGAATTAAAACAATTTAATATTGCATCAAACGCATTATGGCCTCGTACAACCATTGCTACTGCTGCCGTACAAAATTTATTGGGTGGAGATGCATTGATAAACATGAGTCGCACACCAGAAATTGTTGCAGATGCTGTTTTTGCAATATTGAGTAAGCCATCCACAACTTGTACTGGCAATGCGTTTATAGACGAACAGGTATTGGCAGAAGCGGGTATTACAGATTTGGAAAAATATGCCGTGGTACCGGGAGGAGAATTATTCAATGACCTATTTCTGTAAAAAATAAAGGGTAAATAACTTTCAATTTACTAAAGTTGCATAAATACAAATGCTTATCATTTTTATAAAAAATAAATAAGCATTTGTTTGGCATAATTTTTTGAAATAGAATGCAACCATGGAGCTTGTAGTAAATGGAAAAGAAGCTACAGGAAAATTACAAAACAATAGCTATGATTTAATTTTAATGGACTTGCATATGCCAATAATAGATGGCAGAGAAGCTACAAAAACGATAAGAGAAAATGAAAATGCTCAGTGCAAAAGCATACCAATTATTGCATTAACTGCTGATGCTACAAGCGAAACACAAAAACAAATATTGGCACTTGGCATTAATGAATATGGTACAAAACCCAATAATCCTAAAAGTTTGTATGAAATGTTGGAGAAATGTTGTGAAAATAACGTAGCGTTTTAGATTCTGTACAATTTGCCTATACCTCCCCAATCCCCTTGATTAAAATTTTTTCTTTCAGTTACCGGTAAAGCAATAAATAAAAATGCATAAAGCTAGTTTACCTATTCCCAATAAAAGCACCCCGCTTTCCTTCCAAATAATCTACTTGTGCTATAGATCCTAACCTAAAAACAAAAGGTATTTTAGTAGCTTTTGCAAATTTTATTTCTTGCCTGCAAAAAAAACCAAGATTATCACAATAAAAAGTGGGAGATATTAACATGGATGGAGAAATTTCCATTTTTTGCTTCTTAACAATAGCTACGATAGGTTTCTTTAATAGGTTGGTATCTATGATAGAACGAACCTTTACTTGGCAAAGAGCGATGCTGCCAGCAAAAATCATGCAAAAAAATAAAAATATTGATTTACTATACACTTGTAACGTTGAATGATTGTAAATTTACGAAATAATAATGGATATGTATTTTTGCGTTTTCATTACACCCTATAAAACATTTTATCTTACTTAAATTTCGGCATGTCGTTATACCAAGGTTTACAACAAAAATTATTACAAAAACTGAGCCCTCAGCAAATTCAGCTTATGAAGCTGTTGCAGGTGCCTACGGCAGTATTGGATGAACGTATAAAAGAGGAACTTGAAGAAAACCCGGCTTTAGAGCAAGCGGATGACGATAACCATGAAGATGAATTTGAAAAAGATGAATTCACAGAAACGGAAGTTGATGATTTTGAAACAGAAGGTAGCCAAGATGAATATGACAATATTGACATAAGCGATTATGTACAAGAAGGAGATGATGATGTGGGTGATTACAAATTGAGGGATGATAATTATCCTGAAAAAGACGATGGCAAAGTAATACCACACAAAGTAGAAGTGAGTTTTATAGAACTAATGTTGCAACAATTGGGTATGCTAAACCTAAGCGATGCACAAATGAAAATAGCAGAGCAATTGGTAGGTAGCCTTGATGATGATGGTTATTTACGTAGAGATATTAGTGCCATAATAGATGACCTTGCTTTTAGGCAAAATATACAAACCAATGAAGAAGAAATTGGAGAACTGCTATTGCAAATACAACAGTTTGATCCACCAGGTGTTGGCGCACGTAACCTGCAAGAGTGTTTGCTTTTACAACTAGAAAGAAAAGTTGAGGAAGGTAAAATTATTGAAGAAGCCATTAAAGTACTAGAAAAATATTTTGATGAATTTACAAAAAAGCATTACGAAAAAATACAACGAGCACTTAGTTTATCTGACGAACAACTTAGAGAAATTATAAACCAAATAGTAAAGTTAAACCCAAAACCTGGCGGTACTACTGGTGATAATGATAAGAATGCAAATTATGTAATACCTGATTTTTTTATAGCTAATAATGTAGGTAAGCTAGAGCTTACACTCAATAGTAAAAATGCACCTGACTTGCGCATTAGCGAAGGGTATAAAGATATGTTGAGGGATTATGATAAGGGCACAAAAAAAGACAAACAACAAAAAGAAGCGGTACTTTTTATCAAACAAAAAATAGATAGCGCTAAGTGGTTTATAGATGCCATTATTCAACGCCAAAATACATTGTTGAATACCATGGAAGCCATTATGAATTACCAGCATGATTTTTTTGTAACAGGAGATGAGACAGAGCTTCGGCCAATGATTTTAAAAGATATAGCCGAGCGTACAAACTTAGATATTTCTACTGTGAGCCGTGTGGCCAATAGTAAATTTGTACAAACCGAGTTTGGCACCTATCGTTTAAAATTCTTTTTTAGCGAAAGCCTACAAACTGATAGCGGAGAAGAAGTAAGTACAAGAGAGGTGAAGAAAATATTGATGGATTTAATAGAAGAAGAAAGTAAAAAACACCCTTACAGCGATGAAAAATTGACTGATATGCTGCAAGAAAAAGGCTACAACATTGCCAGAAGAACGGTAGCAAAATATAGAGAACAATTAAATATACCTGTAGCAAGACTGCGAAAAATATTATAAAATGGATGCCCTTTTTGCCAATGAAGATAGTATAGAAAAAAAATATGTGCACCCATTGCTAAAATGGCCGGCTAACTTTTTTTCTTATATTTTTCATCCTTCTTTTGTACCTATATATGTAATTGCCTTTTTGGTATATGTACACCCATCCTACTTTTCAGGCTTTTCAGATAGGGGGAAATTGCAAACGGTTTTGATATCTGTTATCAATTTAGTGGCATTTCCATTGCTTACTGTTGGGTTATTACGAGCGGTTGGTTTTATAGATTCTATTTTTCTTCGTACAAGAAAAGATCGCATTATTCCTTACATGGCAAGTGGTATATTTTTCTTTTGGGCTTATACTGTTTTTAAAAAACAAGAAATGTATCCGCCTGTAATGTCCACTTTTATACTAGGGGTATTTTTAGCAGCTAGTGGGGCGCTTATTGCTAATATTTATTTTAAAATAAGCATGCACGCAATAGGCATGGGTGGCTGGTTGGGTATTTTTTGGGTAATTACCAGAGAAAATTCTATGCTAATGACATGGCCACTATCAGCAGTAGTACTCATTACAGGCATAGTACTTACCGCTCGTTTGCTTGTAAGCAATCATACACAAAAAGATATTTATACAGGCTTGGCACTAGGTTTTATTTGTCAATTAGTGGCTTCATTTGTTAGCTAAAATCTAGGCATCAATAAATTATTTTAATAGCTAAAAATTGTAGCCTTGACCCAAAAAACAAAAGCACATATAGCTTTACTAATTACCAATTTTTTTTTCGCTATTAATTTTACAGCGGTAAAATTTTTAATAAACAATGGTTTTATAAAATCTTTTGGATTAAACCTCATACGTGTAGGCGTTACAGCTATTTTATTATGGATATTATTTTTATTTAAACCACAAAAAACGAGCTTTCAAAAAAAAGATTACGGCAGGTTATTTCTTTGTGCCCTTACAGGTATAGCTATTAATCAATTGCTTTTTATAAAAGGTTTGTCACTCACGTATTCTATACATGCATCGTTGTTATTGCTTACTACACCCATACTTATTACTTTTATAGCAGCTTGGCTTTTAAAAGAAAGAATAAATAATGTAAAACTGGTTGGTCTTGCTTTAGGTGTAGCTGGGGCTATGTTATTAATACTTTCTAAAGATAAAACAGGCAGTGCAAGCGATGTGTTGCTAGGAGATATTTTTATTATACTCAATGCTATTTCTTATACTTTTTATTTTGTGTTGGTAAAACCATTAATGAAAGAATACAATCCCATTGCCATTTTGAGAGTAATTTTTACAATTGGTTTCTTTATGATTTTGCCATTTTGTTTTAATGAGTTTGTGGCAATAGATTGCCAAATGTATAACCCAAAAGAAGTTTTCATACTCGCATTAATCGTACTTGGCGGTACATTTATTGCATATCTATTTAATATTTACGGCATTAAAATATTAGGGGCATCTACAGCAGGTTCATATATTTATTCCCAACCTATTATTGCGGCTATTATTGCTATAAGTTTTTTAGGAGAAGAATTGGCTATGTACAAAATACTTGCAGGTGTACTTATTTTTGCAGGAGTGTACCTTGCTAATAAACAAACCAACAATGATTGAAATAATTACAGCAAATAGTGAAAATGAATATACAGAAGCAGCTACTTTATTTAAAGAATATGCAGCATGGCTCAATATAGATTTAAGTTTTCAAAATTTTGATGAAGAATTATTACAATTAAAAGAAATGTATTCTTTTCCCAATGGTGCAATTTTACTTAGCAAAAAAGAAAATGTTTTTACAGGTTGTGTGGCAGTAAGAAAAAAAGAAAGCTCTATTGCTGAATTAAAACGAATGTTTATTAAAGAAGCGCATCGTACAAAAGGAACAGGCGCTTTACTTTTACAAAAAGCAATAGAAATGGCTAGCGACTTGGGTTACAAAAAAATAAGATTAGATACGCTTGATACAATGGCGCCTGCCATTAATTTATATAAAAAATATGGCTTTTATGAAATAGAACCGTACTATTT
>JAYSWO010000510.1:0-2867 GCA_043717975.1 Ferruginibacter sp.
GAGAGTGATGACAACCCTTGGCATTACAAAATAAGTTGGAACCCTCGCAATGTAGTGCTAGCAGGCAAGGCTGGTGCAGAGTACATACAAGATGGCAAACACATTACCGAAAAATATGAAAACTTATTTGATGCCAATAGAACCATTAATACAGCAGATGAAAGCATTGGCGCATTAAGTTATTACCCCAATAGAAATAGTTTGCCCTACATTGATTTATACGACTTGCACGATGCAAATACTTTTGTGCGTACTACGCTTCGCTACAAAGATTTTATGCTCGGTTGGAAAACCATTATTGATTTAAAATTAACAGATGAAGATATTGCTTACCAAAGTGATGACATGAGCCTTGCTGATTTTTATGCAGCGCACTTTGAAAAAAATGGGATAACATTAAACCTACATGAAGCAGACAGAAAACGCTTAGAATTTTTAGGATTAAATGATCATACAACTCAATTAAATAAAGGCATGATAAGTGCAGCTGATGGTTTACAATTTGCACTAGAAAAAAAGCTCCTACTCTCTCCTACCGATACAGATATGATTGTAATGCAGCATGAAATAGACTATGAATTAGAAACGCAAAAACATCAAATCATTTCTTCATTGGTTGTTTATGGAAAAGATAGTGTACATACTGCTATGGCAAAAACGGTTGGGCTTCCATTGGGCATTGCAGCTAAATTAATATTAAATGGTAGTATAAATTTATCGGGACTGCATTTGCCAATAATTAAAGAAATATATGAACCTGTGTTAAAAGAATTAGAAGCAAATGGAATAATTTTTACTGAAACAAAAAGCTAAGCTTAAGAACAACTAAATAATTTAGTAAAAAAGGAATACCTTTACTTTTTAATCTTTTTATGAGTAATATAAAATTATTTGAAACCAAGGCTGTGCGTTCTCATTATAATGAAGAAGAAAGCAAATGGTATTTTTCTATCATTGATGTGATTGAAATTTTAACCAATAGTACAAATCCAAGAGATTACTGGTTTAAAATGAAGAACCGAGTAAAAACAGAAGATGGTCTTGAACTGTCGACAATTTGTCGACAGTTGAAACTAAAAGCTATAGATGGAAAAATGCGAGAAACTGATGTGGCAAATACTGAAGTTTTACTTCGCATCATTCAATCTATACCATCTCCTAAAGCAGAACCTTTTAAACAGTGGCTTGCAAGTGTAGGAGCAGAAAGAATAGCAGAAATAGAAAATCCTGAACTAGCTCAACAACGCATACGAGATATTTACAAAGCCAAAGGCTATAACGATACTTGGATAGAAAAACGCATAAGAGGTATAGTTGTGAGAGATGAACTAACCAGCCAATGGAAAAATAGAGGTGTAAAGGAGGGCATGGAGTATGCTATATTAACAGCTGAAATTAGTAAAGCCACTTTTGGTATTGTGCCAAGCGATTATAAAAAACTAAAAGGGTTAACCAAAGCAAATGAAAATCTACGTGACCACATGACAGATTTAGAATTAATTTTTGTGATGCTTGGCGAAGCTTCTACTACTGAAATTGCTAAAAATAAAAATACTCAAGGTTTTGTACAAAATGAAAAGGCTGCTAAAGAAGGTGGTAGTGTTGCAGGAAAAGCTAGGAAAGATTTAGAAAAGAAATCAGGCAAAAAAATTGTTACAAATAAAAATTTCAAAGGATTAATTGAAAAGCAAAAAGGAATAGAATAAACTACAGTTTAGATTCTATTATTGCCTCTAAAAAATCTTGCCGTATATCTTTTAATCTTGCTCTCCTATATTCTTTTATTTTTTTATTTTTTTTGTTATAAAAGTAAAAATAATAAAGCGGTATATATTGTAAAAGCAAGCCTGTTGGGTAATATAATTTAATAAACATGGGTTAAATAAAATTGATTAATTGTTTCATTAATTCCTTCACAGCTTCAGTAGCCGTTCCAACAATTGGGACGATATTTTCATATCTACCAACTTCAGGTATTACTTTATCAATAATATATTTTGGCACATTGCTTGGCACAAAATCTATTAAACCAGCTGCTGGGTACACTTGTAGGGATGTACCAATCAATACAAATACATCTGCCGTCTGCATTACAAATGCTGCTTTTTCTATCATGGGCACTTCTTCTTCAAACCATACAATATGTGGGCGTAGTTGTGTGCCATCTTTTGCCAAATCACCCACCAATATATCGCCATCAATAGGAAAAATGTCTTCTGTATTTTTTACACTGCGCATTTGAAAAATTTGCCCATGTAAATGCATTACTTTGGTAGAACCCCCACGCTCATGCAAGTCATCTATATTTTGGGTAAGAATCGTTACTTTAAAATGTTCTTCTAAAGCTGCCAAACCTTTATGTGCTTCGTTTGGCTTGGCAGCTTTCACATCTTTTCTGCGCTGGTTATAAAAATCCAACACAAGTGCTGGGTCTTTTGCAAAACCTCTTGGTGTAGCTACATCTTCTATATTATATCCCATCCAAAGCCCATCGCTATCTCTAAATGTTTTTAAGCCGCTTTCTGCACTTATACCTGCGCCTGTAAGGACTACGATGTGTTTTTTTGCCATAATTAAATATACGAAGGCATTATCACATTTTTATATAAAAGCAACTTATTTTCTTTCTATTTTAGATGCTTTTTCAACCAAATCAATAAAACCTTTTCGATACCCGCTTTCATCTTTTCCTTTTGCATTTTCGGCTAATGCTATTACTTTATCATAGCTTGACAATTGCTTAAAATTTGAATTACGTAGCAACATACCAAACTCGGCTACAGAAGCAGCAAATCGAAAGTTTTCTGATACATTTCCCATGCTTTTCTTTTCATCTAATATTGGCTTTACAATTAATTCACTTTTAT
>JAYSWO010000052.1:0-2380 GCA_043717975.1 Ferruginibacter sp.
TTATTACAGATTGTTTGTGTCAAGCACCAAGAAAAAAGCAAACACACTACGAAACGCTCAAAATGAATATAAAGCCCTTAAGTTAACGACTATGGTGTCTCACGAACCTTTTTACAAAAACTAAATAATAAAATTCACAGGTTCTTTAAAATCCCTCCTATCCTTCACCACAGTTTGGGCTGTATGATATACCACACTAAATGGAGGAATGCTTTCTGTAATCCATGTATTACCACCAATAATACAATCATGCCCAATGATAGTTTCGCCACCCAAAATAGTACTCCCAGCATATATCACCACATTATCTTCAATTGTAGGATGCCGCTTTGTTTCAGCATCTTCTTTGCGCACTGCTAATGCACCTAGTGTTACGCCTTGGTATAATTTTACAGCATTACCAATTACCGTTGTTTCTCCAACCACTATGCCTGTACCATGGTCTATAAAAAACGGACAACCAATGGTAGCACCTGGGTTTATATCAATACCTGTTTTACTATGCGCCAATTCGCTCATCATTCTTGGTAAAATATCTATTTGTTGTTTGTACAAAATATTAGCAAGTCTATAAATGGCAATGGCATAAAAACCAGGGTAACTTAAAATGATTTCTTCAATAGAATTTGCTGCGGGATCAAAATCTAAAATAAACTGTGCATCTTTTATTAATGAATCGCATGTAGGAGATAATTGTTCAAAAAAATGAAATACAACCTCATCCACCTTTGTATTACTCCCATTTATGCATGTCGTAATGAGACTGTGTAAATGTACTTTTAACCTTACCATTACCAATTCATGTTGTTCCAAATAATCAGCTTCATTATCTACCACAGGAAATAAATATTGATACAACTCATCTGTAAAATTGGCTACAGATTTTTGATCGGGCAAGTTTCTTCTTAAAATATATCCGCTATACAATTGATTGTCTTTTATTTTCAAAAGTACAAAATACTCTACTTAATAAATAGACTTTTAAATTTAAACGCTCATAATTCCATATTTCGTAAGATTATTTTCTAGTTCTGGTATAATTCACATGTATTATCTGGAAGAAATATATTTAGTGCTAAAATTTGTATATTGCATTATAAAAGACACTACTATGGCACAAACCGTAAATCTTAAAAACAAAGAACATAATAAATTAGCTACCGCTACTGAAAACATGCGGAAAACCAAATTTATGCAAGACAGGGAAGCAGGAATAACTGTAGAAGAATTAAGAACTAATTTATTAAAAAAAGCGCATAGTAGATGGAGCAAGTTATCGTTAGCAAAAAAGTAAATGATAAGTTAGAAAATTTGATTGATATTCTTTTTGATGAAGAATATTTTATTTCCCTAGAAGATGCTGTGAAATATGTACACGACATTACCAGTTTTATATACAGCATACCTACCAAACCTCATAGACTAGCCCGCAATACTGCAAACAGCAACTTTTACATTACATACAAAGCAAATAAAAATACTACATGGTATATTGCTTTTGATATGGAAGATGATTTATATTTCATTCAAAATATTATCAACAATCATTCAGCGGATTATCCCAATTTTATTGCAAATATGTAATTATACCTAAAGCATTCTCTTAGGAGATTTAACAGCCTTTTCCTTACTTTTGCAGCCATGCAAAAAACTGTTGCCTTACACACCCTCGGCTGCAAGCTCAATTTTAGTGAAACCACTGCACTTGGGCGTATGTTAGAAAATGACGGCTTTGCCAAAAGAGATTTTGATGAAGTGGCAGATGTGTATGTAATAAATACTTGCTCCGTTACCGAAAATGCCGATAGAGAGTGCCGCCAAATTGTTCGAAAAATACAACGCAAAGCACCTGAAGCATTGGTGGTAATTACCGGCTGTTATGCACAATTGAAACCAAAAGAAATTGCCGAAATACCTGGTGTAGATTTGGTATTGGGTGCAGCTGAAAAATTTAATATAGCGCAGCATTTAAAAGAAATATCTAAAAACGACCCTACAAAAATTTGTAGTTGCGATGTAGAAGATGTAAATGTATTTGTACCATCACATTCTATAAACGAACGCACCAGAATATTTTTAAAAGTACAGGATGGTTGCGATTACAATTGTAGTTTTTGTACCATACCTATGGCAAGAGGCAAGAGCCGTAGCGATGAAATAAATAATGTAACAGAAAATGTAAAAGCAATAGCAGCAGGCGGTGCAAAAGAAATTGTACTCACAGGTATTAATCTTGGCGATTTTGGAAAAGGAAGCCCCCTCCAAACCTCCCCCGAAGGGGGAGGCTTACAGCCTACCCGAAAAAAACACGGAGAAAACTTTTTTGATCTTATACAAGAACTCGATGCATTAGAAGGCATAGAGCGTTATCGTATTTCAT
>JAYSWO010000511.1:0-7145 GCA_043717975.1 Ferruginibacter sp.
TGGGTGCAGACCTCGCTACACTAGATGCTAAAAAAGCAAAAGAATATGGAGTAAGTGGCGGTGTAATTGTAAAGAAAATAAAACCAGAAGGCGCTATTGATAAGCAAAGTAGAATGAAAGATGGTTTTGTAATTTTAAAAATAAATGACAAAACTGTTACCTCAATAGATGAATTAAAGAAAACAATTGGTACAGAAAAAGATATTACGGTAAGTGGTTTTTACCCTGGTTATGATGGATTGTATGAATATCCATTATCGTTGGAGGGTGAATAAAATCATTAGTTATATATTTAAAAAATGCCTCTGAGAAGTCGGAGGCATTTTTATTTTTAATTCATTTTTTATTTTTCTCAATATATTCATTTGTAAAATGCTCTGTGTGCTTTGGCTTTGCAAATTTTTCTTCATTGTATTTTTGTGAGTTGCCTTTTGGTATTGAAAGTGATTTCCAATTACCATCGCATATCATTTTACCAATAAAAACAATTTGCCCAACATGATATGGATAATGTGCTAACTGTCTATTTATTGCTTCTAGAACTGTATGCCCTTGGTTGCGAATAAAAATTTCTTCTTCAAGATCGGCTTCTGTTATTGAAGCCAACGAATCAAAAAAACATTGCCACCCTTTATTCCACAATGTCAATAATTCTTCTCTAGTTTTAATATCATTCTCAAATTCACTTTCTCTGTTCCTCCACTCCTTCTCACCATCTGTGGTTAAAAAATCGGTCCAGCGGCTGAGCATGTTACCAGCCATGTGTTTTACAATTGTGGCAATGCTATTGCTCTCTTCATTGTATTGCCAAAACAATTGTTCGTCATTAATTTGTGCAAAGGTTTTTTCGCCCAAGTTTTTATAATATTGAAATTGAGCTATGACTGTATTAATAAAACTATCTATCATTGTTATCATTTATTTTATAAAATTAGACAATGTTTTTATTTACTGCTTTACAAATTTTGCCACAGCTAATTTTGTAGAATTTGTTCCAATCATCACTAAAAATTCACCGGGCTCTACAATAAATTTTCCTTCGCTTGTATAAAATCCCAATTCTTTATCTGTTAATGTAAACTCCACTTTTTTTGACTCCCCTACTTTTAATTTTATTTTTTGAAACCCTTTTAACTCTTTAATAGGTCTTGTAATACTGCCTACCATATCTCTGATATATAATTGTACCACTTCTTCACCATCGTACTTACCATTATTAGTAACTACAACACTTGCAGTAATATTTTCGTTCTTTTTTACTAAAGTCTTATTAAGGGTAATATCAGCATAGGAAAATGTAGTATAGCTTAAACCATATCCAAACGGAAAAAGTGGTGCATTTGGTGCATCCAAATAATTTGATTGAAATTTTGGAGAATCATCAGATGATGGCCTGCCTGTATTTTTTTGTGCATAATAAATAGGTACTTGTCCCACATTTATAGGGAAAGAGACAGACAATTTTCCTGATGGATTGTAAATGCCAAACAACACATCTGCAATGGCATTTCCAGCTTCTGTGCCTGCATGCCATACTTGCAACATAGAAGTAGCTAAATTATTTTCTTCAACCAATGCAAGGGGGCGCCCACTCATTATTACAAGTACCAAGGGTTTTCCTGTTTTTGCTAAAACACGTATTAATTTTTTTTGACTTTCAGGTACAGTTATATCTGTACGACTTGCTGCTTCTCCACTCATTTCTGATGCTTCTCCTACAACGGCAACTATTACATCAGCTTTGCTTGCAGCATCCAAAGCTTCTGCTAACATGTCGTCTGATGTTCGTTTATCAATATCTATTCTTGTGCCAAACACGTTTACTTTTTTTGCAAATAAAGTGTCATCAGATATATTAGCTCCTTTGGCATACAAAATATTTATATTGCTACCTACTACATTTTTTATGCCCTCTAAAACAGGTATAGAAATTTTTGCATCTCCTGATACTGCCCAAGTGCCTAACATGTTACTTTGGTCATTTGCCAACGGGCCAATCAATGCAATGGTTCCTGCTTTTTTTAAGGGTAACAACTGGTTATTATTTTTAAGCAATACAAAAGATTTTGTAGCAATTTCTCTTGCATCAGTTCTTGTTTTCACAGTTAATATTTCTTTTGCAGGCCTGCTTACATCTATATATCGATATGGATTCTCAAATAATCCTAGTTTGTATTTAGCTTCCAAGATACGGCGACAAGCAGCATCTATTTGTTGCAATGTTGTTTTGTTTTCTTTTAAAGATTTTTGGATGGTTGTTAAAAAACCCTCCCCCACCATATCCATATCCAAGCCTGCATTTAATGCAAGTGCAGACACTGTTTGCAAATCTCCCATACCATGTGCAATCATTTCATTTACCGATGTGTAATCAGATACTACAAATCCTTTAAAGCCCCACTGCTTTCTCAGTAAATCTGTAAGCAACCATTTATTGCCAGTGGCAGGTATTCCGTCTAATTCATTAAAAGAACTCATTACACTTCCTACCCCAACATCAATTGCCGCTTTGTATGGCGGCAAATATTCATTGTACATTTTCACCCTACTCATATCTGTTGTATTGTAATCTCTACCAGCTTCTGCGGCACCATACAATGCAAAATGTTTTACACAAGCCATCATTGTATTATCAGCAGACAAATCTTTTCCTTGATAGCCGATAACCATTGCTTTTGCCACTGCCGAACCAAGGTATGGATCTTCTCCTGCTCCTTCTGCAATACGTCCCCACCTTGCATCTCGGGCTATATCTACCATGGGAGAAAAATTCCAGCACAATCCATCTGCTGTAGCTTCTTGTGCTGCTACCCTTGCACTTTTTTCTATTACCTGCATATCCCAACTGCATGATAAACCAAGTGGTATAGGAAATATTGTTTTATAGCCATGAATAATATCTGAACCAAAAATCAAAGGTATTTTTAGCCGGCTTTTGTTTACAGCAAAATCTTGTGCCACTTTTATTTTGTCTACCCCTATCACACCAAATAATCCCCCTACATTACCTTCAATTATTTTCTTTTCTACATCACTGCTCACTACTGCACCTGTAAGTATTCCCCCACCTGGGGTTAATAAATTTAATTGTCCAATTTTTTCGGCAGTAGTCATCTTTTTCAATAACGCCGTTACAAAAAGATTCATTCTTACATTGATATTATTTTGTGCCATTGTATTTATAGCAACCAATAAAAGCAGGGAAAGCATTATTTTCTTCATTAAATATTTTTTAAAATGTAAATAAATTCGATTATGTAAAAATGTAAATATTATTACTTCAAATGCGGGCTCGTAAATCCTAATTTTTTTAAACCAATTTGTATTTCGGGACAGCTCATAAATAATTTCCACAATAATCCTGTTCTGTAATTCTCCATCATTACCACTATTGGGCCTTGGTCAATGGCTAAATATCTTGGCGCATACCAATTGTATTCTTCGCTAAACGCATCATAAAAACCAAACGGACCCCAAATTTTTTCTTTTAATTGCTTATTGGTAAACCAATATTTCATTGCGGCCATAGATTCTGTAGGAGTATATGGAAAGGCTGATAATGCGGCGGAAGGTGTAATTACACCCAAATCATTTTCCATATTGGGCGCATGTGCTGCGTAAGAATCTTTTGAGTAGCTTGCTGTGAGCCCCCAATTATTTGTAGCGTACCCTTTGTATTTTTTTGGATTATCTACACACCATTGATGGTTAATCAAAGAAAGATTTTTATTTTCTTCCCAATAATCAGCATAGGTATCTTTAAGCCCATGTGGGTCTAAACCAAGGTAAGAATAATGCGACCAAAAAAGTGGTCCTCCTTGTGGTGGATTGCCTTGGTATTTTAGTTGTAATGTATAAACTGCATAAGAAGAAGTACCTTTTATTTTTCCATTTTCTGCCCAACCTTCATGATACACTTCCGCAGGTACGCCATGTGTAGGAGAAGATGCTGCCAATATGTACATTATTAAACATTCATTGTAACCATGCACCGCAAAATTCATTTTCCAACCGTAGTTAGGGCTCCAATGCCAATACAAAACATTTTTTCCGTTTCTATAAAAATCAAATTCTGTTTCTTTCCATAGTTTATCTACCCTTGCTGCTAGTAATTTTTCTTCATTATTACCATTGATAAAATATTGTCTTACACATAATAAACCTTGCAACATAAATGAAGTTTCTACCAAATCTCCTCCATCATCGTATTTACTAAATGGTTTTACCTTGCCAGTTTCACCATTCCACCAATGTGGCCACACACCATGATACCGATCTGCTGTTTCAAGAAAACGCACTATTTTTTCTAACTGCATTCTTCCCTCTTCTTTCGTAATAAAATTTCTTTCTATACCTACTAGTATTGCCATTACTCCAAACCCAGCACCACCACTAGTTACTACATTCTTATCGTTATCGGGGTAATGATTATCTACATGAAAACGCTCTCTTGCCAAACCACTTATTGGCTCTGCGCCATCCCAAAAATATTGAAAGGTTTGTTGTTGTACCATCCTAAACAATGCTGTATCTTCCACAGATATTGAAGATAATTTTTGTATTGCCAGTTTATTATTTGATGTACAATTGTTTGTTGCAATTAAAATTGCAAATGCAGTAATAAAAATATAAAACTTTCTCTTTATCATACGCTTTATAAATATGGTGCTGTAAATCCTAGGGACAATAATCCTGATTTTATTTCAGGTGCACTTGTAAATAAATTCCATAATAACCCTGTGCGATAATTTTCAATCATTATAACCATTGGTCCCTGATCGATGGCTAAATAAGAATTTGCAAACCAAGGATCACTCAATTTAAATGCATCATAAAAACCATATTGCCCCCAAAGTTTATCGCCCAATTTGTAATAAAAAAATTGCAGGGCTTGAATAGATTCTGTAGGTGTGAAAGGCATAGATGATATGGCAGCTGTAGGTGTTATTACACCAATATCATTATTAGGTTCATTTGCATTGTAGCCATTGGGTACATCGCTAGCTGTAAGTCCCCAACAGAGATTGCTGTAACCATTCCATGCTCTCGGGTTAGCTTTGCAATATTCGTAATTTATTTTTGTATGATTGGTAACTTGTTTTTTATAATCAGCATAGGTATCTACCAAGCCATTCGGGTTAATGCCCACAAAAGAATACTGCGATAAAAAAAGCGGGCCACCTAATGCAGGGCCAAGTGGCAATTGTAAACCAAAGTAAGTATTATTATTTACCATTGCGCCATTGCGTGCCCAGCCGTTTCTATAAACTATTGGTGGAATTCTATTGCCTACAGATGGTGCAGATGCAGCCAATGCATATACAATAAGCGCTTCGTTCCATCCGCTTATTTGTTGGTTTATAATCCATCCTTTATCTGCACTCCAATGCCAATACAATACGTTTTGATTATTTTGTCTATACCAGTTCCATTCTACTCCATTGTAAATGGTATTTATTTTATTGCGCAAATCTGTTTCGGTAACGTCTGCTGTAGAAAAATATTGACGAGCCGTTATTAACCCTTGCAACAACAAAGATGTTTCTACCAAATCACCTCCATTATCATTTGCACTAAAAGGTATGGTAGCACCTGTAGCGCCATTTATCCAATGCGCAAAAGCACCATGGTATTTTGTACAATTGGTTATTAAAAAATTACTTATTTTAAGTACCCTAGTAGCCGCATCTGCTCTAGTTATAAAGCCTCTACTAGCCGCAGTTACAATAGCCATTATACCAAAACCCGTACCTCCTGTGGTTACGAGGTCTCCACTTGTGTTTCTTTCTCTAGCCATACCAGAAACTGGGTGACCAAAATCCCAAAAATATTTAACCGTTTGCTGTTGTACTTTATCTAGCAAAGCATTATCTGTTACTAAAGGGAATTTATTGGTAGAATCTATTTTTGTAACATAACCAATGCTGGCATTATTACTAAGCAACCCTTTTTGAATAGAGGCAAGTGTGCTATTTATTTTTAGTGTATATCGAGTTAAATATTTTAATGGTAATTGTGGAGTAATGATAACAACACTATCATTTAAACTGTAGCCAACATTTATTAGTATAGGTGTATTTCCATTTTCACTTAGATAAATGCTACTTGATACTGTTGATTTATTTATTGAATTATTAAAAACTAATTTTATCGAGGGATTGATACCAACTGAAAAATAGTTGGTTTTTGAAGATAAACTATCCACTTTATTGTCTGTTAAAAAAAGTGGAGAAACGATTGGTTCGGGCAATATATCTGCATCTTTTTTTTTGCATGCCCAATTAAAACATAAAAAAAAAGAAAGGAAACTAAAAAGAAAAAGGAATTTGAAACGGTTGAACATAAAGTATATTAAAAAAATAAAACGGGGCTAGTGAATAGCCCCGTTAAAAAATTATTCTACCTTCCTGCTTTTTCAAGTTGGTATAATGCATCAATTTCTGTTGCAGTTAGCGCTTTGTTATAAACTCTTACTTCATCAACAGATCCATTCATTGGTTTGTTCCAAGTATCAGTGGTTGTGGCAACATTTCCAAACGCACCTATATATACAAAAGAAGGGTTATCAAACACCAAAGTAGTATTATTACCTCTTACTTCAAATGCAGGGCTAGAAATTTTAAGTCCATTAGAATAAATAATAAATTTATTATCTGTACCACTCCATGTAGCTACAAGTTGAGCCCATCTTCCACCAATTTTATTTGGACCTGCTACGTGTTTTCCTGGTGTTACATTATTGTCAGCAATCATCCATGGCTCTAACTTAGTAAAATTTTCATAAATCTGGGTACCAGACACGGAGCTTCCAAATCCTTGTTTTACTTTAACAGAATCATTTATAGCCAATGCTTGTCCTGTTTCGGCATATAAATTAATATTTCCAATCCACTCATTTGGTCTAGAGAGTGAAAAGAAAGTTGAAACTGTCCCAGAACCAGGAGTAGCAGTTTGGTTATTTGAAATTTTAACCCATGCACTAACTGTATAGGCAGTTAAAGTAGCTGTAAGCGCAGCAATTGCTGGGTACTTTAAATAACCATTTGTAAAAGTTGCAGCTTGCCCCTTTGCGCCTCCAGCAGTATATGTTACTCCAATGCTAGATTCAGGTGCGGTGCTAGTTTTACTTTCTGTACCATTACCGT
>JAYSWO010000512.1:0-2864 GCA_043717975.1 Ferruginibacter sp.
TTAATGTTAAACCATTATTGGATGTTGTACTATCATTCTTATTAAAAACCGAAGTATTAATTCTGTTTACTTTTCCTGTAGTGGCATTTACAGTTAGCAAGCTATCTGTTGCAGCACCTGTGGTTAAACCAGTAATATTTAAAGCTGCCCCACCAGTAGCAATCGTAAGCGGATTTGCATTGTTGGTAATGGTTGTAGCTTGTATTAAGTTGCCACCTAGTTGTACATTTTTTCCTGTTAATGATAATCCATTATTGGATGTTGTACTATCAATATTTGATGGAAGTGTAGAGAGTAATCTTGTAGTAATATTTCCTACAGCATCTACAGTTAATATTTTTGTGTCTGTTGTGTTTGTTCCAATACCTTGAAAACGCACAGTATTTGTTGTATGTAATTGTGCAGATGGAGTATTGGTACCAATACCAACATTGCCAGTATTTTTAAAGTAAATATTAGTACCAGTAATTTTCCACTTACTCGTATCTATTAAAATCTTCGTTCCTTTTGGATTAATAACTTCTTGCGCCATTGCTTGTAAGCTGCAACAAATTATCAATAGGAATAAATAGATATTTTTCATGTGGTTTTTGTAAAATGTTCATCAACTTAAATTAAGTTGATGAACATTACTTTGAATTCTTGAATATTTTTTAAAAGGTTTTTATATTATTTTACCCACTGTACTTCTATATCATCAGCAGCAGCTACAAGAGCAGCAATGGTAGGACTTAAAGTAACAACACCAGCAGTAGTTGTATAGTCATTAGTAGCTATAAGTTTAGCACCATTTCTAAATACCCATACTTTAGATACAGTTGCAGGCATATTGGCAACACTAAAAGTAGACTGACCAACAGTAGCTACAAATGCTTCATCACCACTTTGCAATGATATTGCAGAGGCAGAAACTCTTTTTAAAGTACCATCAGCAGAAGCAACTACGAGGCTATCTACAGATACATCACCACTTTGTAAACCTGCTACTTTTAATACATTGGTAGCATCAGTTGTAATGGTAGTTGCTTCTGTTAAAGTTCCACCCAATTTTACATCATTACCAGTTTTGGTTAAACCATTGGTATAGGTAAGTTGAGTATATAATGCCGCAGCAGATATATATTTTATTTGGCCACTAGTTGGATTTACAACCATTATACTATCTTCTGATGAACCAGCTGTTAAACCAGTAATAGCTAGAAAATTTGTAGCAGTAGTTGCAATAGTTGTTTGCTGATTTAAAGCTCCACCCAATTGTACTGTTTGACCATTTTTAGTAAGGCCATTGTTTGCATCATTTATATAAGGTGCAAGCATATCTGCTGTATCACCATATTGTACATTATTTGTACCCACAGCTTGGCTAAGCTGATAAGGAGTTACATATAAAATAGTACTGTCTGCTTTGGTAATTACAGCAGTAGAGCTGTCTAATACCCATTTAATAGTACCTTTATTGTCAATTACTTTTGTACTGACTTTTTGTGCCGTAGCGGTTGTACCAATGGCAACTGCAGCCAAAAGTAGTAGGGAGATTTTTCTCATGTCGTTGTTTTTTAATTTTTGTTTTTATATATATTGGTTAAAGAATTTGTATTATTTTTATTTCATCGTATTGTGTACAGGCTACTTCTGCCGAAATGGTATTGCTGTTTACTATATTAAATGAAATCAATACCCCATTTCTGTATAGAGAAATCTTATCCGCATCCGTAATAGTACTCGGTGTAGTAAAATTTGTTTGACCTGTAAAAGAGGCTAACAATGTTTTTTTCTGTATCCCAGTTGTAAATGCACCTGGTGAAACTGCTTTTACTTTTCCTGTAGCATCTGCTACCAATATTTTATCGGTATTTAAATCTCCTAATGTTAATGTGTCAATCATCAATTGACCTTTTATTTGTAATGCAGCTTTTGGCGTTACTGTTCCAATACCAACCCAACCATCTTTTGTAAGTCGCATTCTTTCTAAAGAACTAGTTTTGAAAACCACATCTTTATTATCTGTAGTACCTAAAAAATTTGTAGTAGGATTTGTACCAGTATTACCAAACAAACTCCAGTTGGTATTTACTCCTACCGCAGCAGTTCCTCCATTTACCTTTATCCATTGTGTCCCATCACAATAATACATACCAGGTGTTATATCATTTATAGTGGCAGTGTCATATACAAGCATACCTTTTACAAAAGCAGTAAGCGGTAAAAAAGATGTAGTAGAAACCAATGCAACTCTTGGCAATAAAAGCCCTTTATTAGTAGCTTCTATCTCTAACATAGCATTTGGGTTTGCTGCCGAAGGCGTATTACTCACTTTTACCTGTGCAAATATTGTATTGCTTACTACAACAAATAATAAAGCCAAAATGATTTTAATATTGATATGTAAAATTCTTTTTTTCAGAACCTAAATTTTAAGCAACAGTTACGAACTTTTAATAATTGATATTGGTATAAAAGAAGTTTTAGTCTGATTATTATTCTACTAATTTCTTACTTCATTTTTTCTAAAACGCAAATGATCTTATAATATTGTTAGAATTTTTACTCAATATTGTAGTATTTTGACTACATGGTTAAGAATATAATTTTCAATTATTTTATTAGATCAAGTGATAGTAGTACAGAGCATGCTACATGTCTATTTTTTTTATTTTTTTAAAATTAAGTGCCTTAAAAAATGACATACATATTACACTCATACATCCATTTTTTTATCGGCATATATCTATTTTACATAATTTTTAATTTTAGATAGTTTAATGCAATCGAGTAGGAAGTAAGGGATTATTTCCCTTACTGTCCTCTCACACCACCGTACGTGCCGTTCGGCATACGGCGGTTTGTTAGAATAATGATGTCTG
>JAYSWO010000513.1:0-7111 GCA_043717975.1 Ferruginibacter sp.
AACAAAAAACAAAAAGCCTGAATAAACTTCGGTTTTTGTGGGATATTTCTTTCTACCAAAATTTAATATACAAAGCCAGCGTTAAAATAAGAATAATAACCGTGAGTGCTAAATTTTGTGGAGATAGTCTAAACATTTTATAATCTATTTCCATTGTATGCGCCATAGATTTTACATTTTTATCTAACAAACTTACAACCACCATTACCATACAAGTAAAGAAAAACACCCAGCCCATTTGCACTAAAAATGGAATACTATAAACGCCCTTGCCATTTGGAAATGCGGTGTATAAAATTGTGTCGTACTGTCCGTTTAGCGGCAATACTTTATCAAATACAATAGCCAAAACAGTTCCAACAATAATTCCTACAATAGCCCCTGTAGAGGTTGTTCGCTTCCAAAAGAAACCTAGCAAAAAAACCGCAAAAATTACAGGCGATACATAACCAGTATATTTTTGAATAAATTCGAAACCACCCTTGCCGCCAATACCTAATAAATCTTTCCAGTTGATAATAATAGCAAACATCATGGCTGCTAAGATTACCACCCTACCTATCCACACTAATTTTTTATCGTTGGCTTCTTTATTAAAATATTTTTTATAAATATCTAACGTAAAAATGGTAGAAATACTATTGGCTTTTCCTGCAAGGGATGCTACGATAGCTGCTGTAAGTGCCGCCATGGATAAGCCTTTTAGCCCTGTTGGTAAAAATGTAAGCACAGCAGAGTAGGCATTGTCTTGAGTAACCACACCATCTTTTAACATCTCTGTTTGCAACTGACCACGCTGGTGCAACACATAAGCAGCAATACCAGGAAGTACTACAATAATTGGCATCATCAATTTTAAAAAAGCAGAAAATAAAATACCCGTACGTGCAGTATTTAAATTAGCACCCAATGCTCTTTGTGTAATGTATTGGTTGCATCCCCAATAATTTAAATTGGCAATCCACTGCCCAGCTATGAGCATGGTAATGCCTGGCAAGCTCACATAATTATCTATCTGCCCTTGTGTGGATGACGCCGTAGGTTTATCAAAAATCATTTTAAAATGATCGGGTGCAAAGTTTATTAATTGCTTAAAACCTGCTAAGGCATCTTTCCCTAATCCAAAATTTTCGCTCACTACTGTCAAAGCAATATAAGTAGTAATTAAACCACCAACAATAAGCACCAATACTTGTACCACATCTGTAAACCCTATTACCTTCATACCCCCGATGGTTATAAAAAAAGCAAACAATGCAAGCCCAATCATAATGGCATGAAAATAATTTCCACCTACCAAATTATTAATGGCAATTGTGCCAAGATATAAAATGGATGTAAGGTTTACCGTTACATATAAGAACAACCAAAAGATAGCCATTATCAATGCTACCGATTCATTGTACCTCGTTTTTAAAAACTGAGGCATGGTAAAAATTTTGTTCTTTAAATAAATGGGCATAAAAAATATGGCCACAATAATTAAAGAAATAGCCGCTAACCATTCATAGGAAGCTATAGCCAGCCCAAGCCTAAAACCATTACCACTCATGCCTATAAACTGCTCTGCGCTTATGTTTGATGCTATAAGCGATGCCCCAATAGCCCACCATGTGAGCTGTCCTTCAGCTAAAAAGAAATCAGAAGTAGATTGTTCTTTGCTATTTTTCTTTTTATAAATCCAAAGACCGTAAGCAATAATTAGTACAAAATAAATTAGGAATACGATGTAATCAATATTTGTCATGCAGGTAGTTTTAGTGGTTTATTAAGTATTAAAAAAATGTCAGTTTTATTAAATGATTTTTAACATCGTTTGTTTTTTCGCAACACAACTACTCCATTATTTGTTGTCTTTATATAGATGAGCACTGTGCTTTGAAAGATAGTGTGGCACTCATTCAATATCACTTAGCTACCACCTATTCTTATGCAAGTTTATGTCTTCATTACAATCACCATCTAAATATTCACAAGCAAATTAGGATTTTCCCTTTTTTTGTATGCATATTATTTTCAGATGTATAATTGTGGTTATAACACAAAGCATGTAATATAATATGTTTTATTTGATTAACGAAATCGTATATGAATAAGAATATTGTTTGTCAAGTAATCTATATTCGTCGTGAGGGTAAGCTCCCCAACTATTATCACCGCCTACTCCACGTTGTTTTAAATCAATATGCAAAACCGTAAAATTTCTTTCTATAATATCAGCAATGTGTTTATTTTTTTTGGTGCTTCCGGGGTCAAAGTCTTCTGTATAATTGTGTAATGCACTAAAACTAAATGGTTGTATTCCATTTATTCTTATACCAACACCCTCTTTATTTTTCAGCTCTACCCAACGGGTATCTGTCTTGTATCCATTTTCTTGTGGTCGTATATAATCGGTTTGTTGGGCTCGGGCAGTACTATTGTACAAGCCTACAAAAGAAGCCGTATTTCTATCCTGATAATTTTCGTAAGGTCCACGTCCATAATAAGAAATTAATTGATATTCCTTTGGCAACTCCATTCGCATACCAAAGCGTGGCATTTCGGGCACCTCTCCTTTTGGGAGTTGAATAGAAGATTTAATAGTAACAGATCCATTATTATTTACCGTATATTGTATGGTATAGTCTGCATTTATATCAGATAAATTATAATTTACTTTTATCACCAATCCATCATCATCATTGTTTAATACATTTACACCTAACAAAACTTTATTTAAGTGTGCCTTACTCCATACAGCTGTTTTGTTATGTGCATTGTGTCCATAATCATTGTCTGTAAATGCCCTCCAAAAATAGGGTTCGGGTAAACGATTGATAAAATTTTCATCTTTCAAAGTATAATAATTCCATTTGCCGGTTTCCGTATTAAAACTACCTTTTACATGGCCAGATAAAAACTCTACATCATTATCATTTTTAGTGATTATTAGTTTTTCTTTAATGCTATTCTTTTTTGCAAAATAATTATTACTCAAAAAGAATTGTTCTTTTGCTACTTCAAAATTAGCAGGTATTAAAGCCGTTGCATTTTTGGTATACGCATACATCTGTACCGTATATTCCTCTCCTGATTGTGTTACAATATCTCCATAAGGAATAGAAAAAGTGGGTGCTTCATTTGCCTTTTCCGAAAATGTAAAGTTTTGTTTTTTTACAACTATCCCATTTTTACTCAACTCCCATCTATAATTAAATTCTGTTAATGCTGTAAAATTATATTCATTCATCACTTTAAATTTACCTTTCACTAAATCTTCAGCTTCAAACAAAATATTCTGATACACTTTTTTTACCTCGTACGCACCTGGGTGTGGCGTTCTATCAGCTGCTACCAAACCATTGGCACAAAAGTTTTCATCATTTGTAAATTTTGAAGCCCCAAAATCACCACCATATCCCCAAGATTTTTTTCCATTTTTTGTTTCCATGAGCATTCCCTGATCTACCCAATCCCAAATACAACCACCTTGCATGTTTTTGCTTGCCCTGATAATATCCCAGTATTCTTTAAAGTTTCCATTGCTATTTCCCATAGCATGGCTGTATTCGCACATAATGTATGGTCGCTTTTGCGATGCATCATTGGCATATTTCTTCATATTATTTATCTTCGGATACATGGGCGCTACAATATCAGTATTTTCTTCTTGGCCTGCCTGCTCAAACATAATGGGTCTTGAAGGATCGGTTTCTTTTAACCATTTGTAGGCATCTTTAAAAACTTTGCCATTACCACATTCATTACCCATACTCCATAAAATAACGGCCGTTACATTTTTATCTCTTTCATACATTCTTTTTATTCTATCCATATGAGCAGCTTCCCAGAGTGGTAAGTATGCAGGTTGCTTGGTTGTATCAAAACTACCTTGCCAGCATACACCCATACCATGGCTTTCTATATTAGCCTCGTCCACCATGTACAAGCCATACTCATTACACAAGTCATACCAATAAGGATCATTAGGGTAATGGGATGTACGAACGGTATTGATGTTAAACTGCTTCATTAATTGAATATCTTGCAGCATCAATTTTTTATTAGGCACATGCCCTTTTACTTCATCATGCTCATGTCTGTTTACGCCTTTTACCAAAATACGCTTTCCATTTACCAATAAATTACCGTTTATAATTTCTACTTTTCTAAACCCTATTTTTTGTTTAATTACTTGTTGTACTTCATTCTTTTTATTGTACACTTCCATTGTGAATAAGTAAAGGTTTGGTTTTTCTGCACTCCATTGTTTTACATTAGTTATAATATGATTTAATTTAAAAAAGTTATCTTTTACATTTAAAGTTTTTTGAAAAACAAGTGTTTCATTCGCATCACTAAGTGTAATTTTTACATTAAAATTTGCATATTTTGGAAATGTAATATCTCCATTAAATGGGGTATTCATGCTTTCTTGCATTTGTCCAAATATGCATTGAATATCAAAAACACCATCTTTATAATTATTTTCAAGGGAAGGATTTAATTTGAAATCAGACAATGAATTCTTCTGCCTTGCTATCAACATCACATCTCTCTCAATACCTGTAACCCTAAAAAAATCTTGGTCTTCTAAATAGCTACCATCGTGCCAGCGAAAAACTTGTACGGCTAAACTATTGGCACCAGGTTTTAGATATTTGGAGATATTAAACTCTGCTGGCGATTTACTAACCTTACTCATGCCCACCTGCTGCCCGTTTACCCATACATACATGCAACCAGTAACAGAACCAAAATGCAACATTGTTTCTTTACCATTAAAATTTTTAGGCAGGGTAAACGAGGTTCTATAAGTACCTACAGGGTTATAGCTATGATCTATATATGGTGGATTTTTAGGAAAAGGGTATGTTATATTTGAATAGATGGGTATGCCAAATCCCTGCCATTCCCAATTAGATGGTACTTCTATCTTTTTCCATGCGGCATCATTAAATTTGTTTTTGTAAAAAGTGGTGGGCCTATCCTCAGGCTTATCTACATAGTTAAATTTCCATAAACCGTTCAACGATTTTACGAGCGATGAATTGAGGTTTGTTTCGTTTGTGCTTGCTAATGGAATGAAATGAGCATGCGGTGGTTCTTTGCCAATCTCAATTATGGTGGAATCTTCCCATTCTGTTAGCGTAAATAACTGACCAGAACAATTGGAAAAAACAAAGAATAGATAAGTAACAAAGATTAATTTTTGAAACATATAGGTAATTTATAGGAAAATGAAAACATACTTATAACAGTACTTTATTATTGAAGTGATTAGAATAGCTAAAACTAATAAAAAAAAATCGTTTTGATAAAAGTTATAATAAAAATGTATATGTAAGCCCACATTCCTATCATACAATTACCACAATGAGGATTTAGCAGCATACAAAAATTAAAACTTTTCCTAACTTAACAACTCTCCTTTTCCACACTTTTTTTAAAATCCGCTACCAACTTTTTCATAGCCTTTAGCTGCTTTATCTTTTCATCGATAGTCAGTATTTTTTTATCTAAAATAGCCAGCTTATTTTTTATAGTAAACTTATCGTTGTACCAAGCATCTATTAGTTGACCTATTTCTTTTATCGTAAAACCAATAGATTTTGCATCTCTTATCAGCAAAAGTTTTTCCACCGTTTCTTCATCGTAATGAAAATAGTTGTTTGTTTTTACCTCTTTGTTTTGTTTACCTTTTATTAAACCCGATTTTTCGTAAAACCGAATGGTATGGGCAGAAATATCAGTGCGTTTGGCAAGTTCATTAATTAACATATTGCAAATATACAAGTTGAAAAATAAATTACAACTATAGACTACACTCTATGGTTTTAGGTTTACCAAAATCACCTTACATTTGCAAAAAAATAAATAGTATGACTACAGCATTAATAACAGGAGCATCAAACGGTATTGGTTTAGAACTAGCAAAAGTGCATGCCGCCAAAGGTGGCAATTTGGTATTAGTAGCCAGAAATAAAGCCAAGCTAGATGAATTAAAGCAGGAGCTAGAAAGCCAATACAAAATTTCTGTTTATACCATTGGTAAAGATTTATCTGAAACCGATGCTGCACTTGATGTGTATAACGAAACTACAAAACAACATATAAAAATTGATTTCCTTATAAACAATGCAGGCTTTGGCACTTTTGGCATGTTTGCAGAAGAAGATTGGAATAAAGAATTGCAAATGATACATGTAAACATTTCCGCACTTACACAGTTTACGCATTTGTATTTAAAAGATATGATAGCCAGAAAAAGTGGCAAAATTATGAATGTAGCATCTACAGCTGCATTTCAATCAGGCCCAACGATGGCAGTATATTATGCTACCAAAGCCTATGTACTCAGTTTTTCGGAAGCAGTAAATAATGAAGTAAAAAATAGCGGTGTAACCATTACAGCGCTTTGCCCAGGTGCTACAGAAAGTGGTTTTCAAGCAGCGGCCGCCATGGAAGAAAGCGCATTGGTAAAAAATAAAAAATTGCCCACATCAAAAGAAGTGGCTGAGTATGGATACAAAGCCATGCTAAAAGGAAAAACCGTTGCCATACATGGGGTGATGAATTATATTATGGCAAATGCTATTCGCTTTGTGCCAAGATTTGTAGCTGTTGCAGTAGTAAGAAAAATACAAGACAAAGCAAAATAAATTATTAAAAAAATAGAAAAATTTCTTCATCCTATTTTTTTTTGTTAGTCAGCTGTAGTATTTCAATATAGCTTCATTGGCGTCGCACTCTTGTACAGTATATCTTTAATGAACGTTTTAGATGCACTAGATTGACATTTATTAATAAATAAATAAGTAAACGCTATGGTGAAAACCCCATAGAACCGTAAAACTGTGGCGGGTGTTACGTCCTCCATACTATCAACCACTAACTTAACTACATTGGTTTATTCACCTAAGTTTAAATTAATATCGCTTTAAAATCTCTCTAATTTTTAAACCCGATTCTTTAATATCAGCATCCTTCCATTTACCATTGGGTTTAGCAGATGGCTTTAGCATAGAGCAGGTTTCATCTTTAGCAGATATAGACCATGTAACCCAGCTTATCTTTCTTTCATCCATCCAAGTTATCCATTTATTCCATTCATCATAATCGATGGCAC